>NZ_JAUBTO010000048.1:0-16591 GCF_036702495.1 Microcoleus sp. C2D2
AGTCATCAGTCATTAGTCATTAGTCATCAGTCATTAGTCATTAGTCATCAGTCATTAGTCATCAGTCATTAGTCATCAGTCATTAGTCTGACGGGAAAATTACCAATTACTAATCCCTCCGGCAATATATTATCTTTGTTGAAGATAAAGTAAAATGCCGCGAGCGATCGAAGCCGCCATTTGACTGCGGTAAGCTGGGTCAGAAAGCCTAGCAGCATCCTCAGCACCCGTGACAAAACCGACCTCCAGCAAAACAGAAGGCATAGAAGTCTTCCTCAAAACATAAAATCTCGCCTGCCGCACCCGGCGGTCAGTCGCCCCCGTCCCCTGCAAAATACTGCCGTGAATCACCCGGGCCAAATCTTCGCCGTTATTGAAATAATAAGTCTCAATCCCGCTAATATCCGGCCGACTCATATTAATCGCATTAGCGTGAATGCTGACAAATAAACTAGCATTCACCCGTTCTGCCAAAGAAACTCTTGGTTCCAGGTCGATTTCGCTGTCGTCAGTCCGAGTCATCACCACCTGCACCCCCTGCTGTTCCAGCAGCTTCGCCACCTGAAACGAGATATCCAAAACAATCTCCTTCTCCTGAATGCCCTGAATCCCGACTGCCCCCGGATCGCGGCCGCCGTGGCCCGGATCGATGGTTACCACAGCGCGGCGGTTAGAAACCTGGGGCAACTCGCCGGTGCCGACAGTCGTTCTCGACCAAGGCTGCGGGCTGCTGGGAGTGCGAGTCAAAGGGGGCTGCGCGCTAGCATTCGATAGCAACTGCAAAGACAGCAACTGCGGGTTCGGCCTCGTCACCCTGCCTACCTGTACCCCCGATCGCGGCTGCACCCAAATCACCACAGTCTCCGCGTCTTCTTGGCTGGCAGTAAACGAGACAGGACTGTTGGCATCGAGCTGAGGAATTGGCCCCGCCAGGGAACTAGAGGCGATTCTGATCCAGTAAGCTCTCGACCCCTCGTCCCACCCGCTGCTATAGGAGACTTGGCGGTTAGTT
The DNA here is from genome assembly GCF_036702495.1 of Microcoleus sp. C2D2. NCBI lineage: Bacteria > Bacillati > Cyanobacteriota > Cyanophyceae > Oscillatoriales > Microcoleaceae > Microcoleus > Microcoleus sp. C2D2. The sequence continues at coordinate 1,013 of NZ_JAUBTO010000048.1, forward strand.
CTCACCAAAAGTTGCGTGCCGTTACTGCTTAAATCTATTGACTGAACTTTTGCTAAATTTCCTTGAGCTTGTCTCTGAGGAACAGCTACAGGTAGGGGGCGACCCTGGGCTGGCTGCCGGGCGCCCAGGGGCAATAGCATAACCCCGCCCAAATTGCTTACAGACGCCCGCCACTGTGTATTAGAACTCTTCATCCGCAAAGTCACGCGGGTAACGGGCGGGTCTGTTGGCAGTTGCCGGACTTCAATCTTGTCAACCCCGTGCTTGCCGTTCGTTTGAGGCTGTTGGCTGCTAGAGCCGGGCGCTAAAGTAGCTCCTTCAATATCGAGGGTGGCGATGTCCCCGGCCCGACTTTGTTCAAAATTAATTTGGGGGCGGCCGCCCTGGGTGCGGACTAAAAAACCGTCCGCCGTCACCTGAACGTTCTGAACTACAGTCGCCTCGGCCGACTGGGCGATGGGTGCTGAAGGTTCAACCGATAACCTTTCTCCCCCTGGCTCTGAAATCGGATTTTGAGTTCCTGCCCGCACCGGCGTTGGCAAATCCACTGTCCACTCGCTGGGAGAAATCCCCCGGAATTTTACTTGCTGGGGGTCTAGAGTAAACCCGTCTCTGATCTCGACCACAATTCTGGTCGTATCGGCGTCAAACTGCCCTACCCGCACCGATTCGATCGCCCCTGAGAGCGGTTTGCTGACCGAGGGACGGCCCAGACTCGTCCCCGGCAAGTCAATCACCAACCGCGTCGGGTTGAAAATCAGTTGAGCCTTGGGTTGTACTCCGCCGTCTGTTGTAATGTAGAGCCGGTTCTCTGAAGCATCAAACCGCCAAGATTGCAGCCTAGCTGCTTCAGCGGCCCCGGCGAGCAAAAATACACTTAAGAAACTCGGTAGTAGCCAGTGGAATTTCACGACAGTTTTTTCCTCGTTTGCGTTACTGCCAAAAGCTGGAAGGGCGCTGCTTGCTCGGAAGGCGAAAAGCAGGCGGGCCGCCAGCAGACCGGGGGCGCGGCGGCCGTCAGTTGTTGGCTAAATTGACTTTTTTATGCGTTAACAGGCTCCGAAATGCCTGATTCTGGCATTTTTGAACTTTCCCGTATACTTGGGGGCGATCGGTTATCAGGTGACTCAAAGATTTCTGGTACAAGGGAAGGTATTTATTTTTAGGAACAAGAAACAAGGCGTCTCAAGAAGCTAGAAGGTACAAGTTAGAACGTAGAATTTTATGGAGCTTCAGGGAAGGGGTTTCATAGCTCTTTAATATTGGCGAAGCTCGTTACGGCAAGGGTTATAATCCGCTTTACATTTGCGTTTTATTCTAACTTTTCATAAACCACCCCAACAACTTAACAACCTACCTTGGGAACAATCCGGATTTCCAAGATTGATGCGACTTTTGAAGGCAGCCCAAGTTAGTCCCACACTAACTGGCATATTCTTTTGGACAAGCCTTGTTGCTGAGACTTTGACCGTTAAGTACAACTACATAGCGCCCCTTCTCTCTTTTTTTTCTTGAATTTTTATAGTCAGGGATTTTCGGTACTGCTTGAAACTTCGTTGGGCGCGATCGACGGCGCCCGCCAAGGTGACACTATGATAGCTAGTCCATGCTGTCTGCAGTAACCGGAGAGTGTTGTGTGTTAATTTGGCGGGCAATGCTTTGTCATTAACACTCTTTTTGAGTGCACGATCGGCAGCCAGAGCATTGGTTGGTTGATGGGAGAAAAAGTTTTGACAGTAGATATAGTTCTCGCAGTTGTCAAGTTTTTTGGACTGCAAAAACAATCGATCGGCTTCTGGATAAAACCTGTCATTTGGTTTGACGATCTGCCTTTCGACTAACTGCATGACTTATATATATACTACCAGTTAGAGAAGATACACTATCTTGGCGATTGTGTCAATCTCTGAATTTCTCAAACAAGGGAGCCTAAAAAAAGTAGATAAATGACATGACAGAAAGACGGAAACTTGCTTTCTGTCAGGATTCGCCTAGAGTCAAAAAGTTGTTGAGGTTAGTTCTATCCTCGATGAGCGGCCCATCGTGTCAATCTCAAATCTCAAATCTCAAATCGACTGACCCGACGCTGTGAGGGAAGTTTTGTAATATAGCAACCGCACCTTAGGGTGAGGACGTTCTTAATTGCTGAAACATAAACGGTCGATTGCAACGGAGGTCTTCCTTCTTCCTTCTTGCTTCAACATCTGCTATACCATACCACCGAGTGCGATCGAGTTCTAACCACTTTATTTTTGAGCGGGATAGATATTCGCAAGTTATTTTTGTCCATTAGGAACGCACCGCCCTGTGTCTAATCAACAGCGCTGCAATTGGCTCTCGCCCATAGGTGCAAAATTCCGGCTCATCCAGTTCAAAATTGCTTGATTTACTTGTTCGGGGCATTCATCCTGGGGACAGTGGCCGGCATTGTCTAATTCAACTAGCTCTACATAATTGGGATTGCATTCGACAAATTGGTGGGGTCGGGCGAACCGAGGGGGAATCATCCTGTCTTGTTTGCCCCAAATTAACAGCATCGGGATTCTTAAATTTCGCAGCACAGTCTTGACACTGGGGCCAAATTGTGAGCTGCCTACAGCTTTAAATAAAGCGCAGAAGGCGCGGGCGGCTCCCCGATCGCCTGCTGGCCCTGCTAGAATTTCCACTAATTCGTCGGTAACAGCTTCGGGGTTGGCGTAGGCAAAGGAAACCCAGCGGCGCACAAAGTCCGGCTTGCGGGCAAAATAAAACAGAGGTCTGAGTATCATCGGGGAAACAAACAAACTTTCGACAGCTTCGATCGCCGGGAGCAGCCATCCGGGCACTGCCTCGGCTCGCACAGAGGGGTCTGGGAGGCTAATCATCACTGTGCCGGCCACCATGTCCGGGTGAGCCGCGGCGACGGCCAGACAAATCAGCGAGCCGATCGAGTTTCCTGCCAATATTACTGGCTCTCTGATAAAAGTCAGCCAAAAATCATAAACTTGATCGACCCACAAAGACACAGAGTAGTTGACCGGAGCTTTTTGGGAAGCGCCAAACCCCAACAAATCCAAGGCGTAAACCGTTTGGTTTTCGGCGAGGAAGGCGAGATTTTGTCGCCAGTGACCGATCGAAGCTCCAAACCCGTGCAGTAAAATAATCGGCGTTCCCGATGCGCGCGGGGCAATTCCGGCGGCCTCGGAATCTTGAGATTCCAGCGCGCCTTGATTTCGCCCCAAAGTCGGCCGCAAAAAACTGTAGCGAGTTTGCCAGCCCCGCCACACCCAGTCTCGTTGAGTTCCCACCCGTTGGTGCCACAGCAGAGAATTTGTCAATTTTGCCTCAGCTCGCAACATAAATTTACACTTGCTTATACCTATTCTACAAGGCAAATCCGGCGACTTGGGGGACTTGCCAGACCGGGCGAGATCGGGAAGCCAAAAGCCGTTTAACCTCATCCTTAACCTTTTAGCCTGAATTTTTGACGGTTTTGTCATAAATCGGGCAAGTGGGCGGGCGATCGTGTGTGAAGTTACAATAAAACTAGGCAGAAACTCAGCCAGACTGAGTAGAATAGCAAGTATTGTAAGAATTCATTTACGATCGTCCCCATATTCCCCAACGCGCTCGCGGAGGGCACACAGGGCGCGCTAGTACGTCCGCTAAGGGTAATACCTTACAAAACAGTTCGATCGTCAATCGTGAAATATTGGCCGCGAGAACCTGTAACTATCAAGAAGCTTCGCTATTAAACTACTGCTTGTAAAACCATTCATGCCTGTGATTGAAAGAAGACAAAATCGCAACCTACCCCAGATCAACGAAAACATTCGATACCCCAAAATCCGGGTGATCGATACCGACGGCGCGCAACTAGGGATATTGACGCCCGCAGAAGCGCTGCGCCTGGCAGAGGAAAAAGAACTCGATCTCGTACTTGTCAGCGACAAAGCTGACCCGCCCGTATGCCGGGTCATGGACTATGGGAAGTACAAATTCGAGCAGGAAAAGAAAGCGCGAGAAGCAAAGCGGAAGCAGCACACTGCCGACGTGAAGGAAGTGAAGATGCGCTACAAAATTGAAGAACACGACTACCAAGTGCGCCTCAAACTAGCAGACCGCTTTATCAAATCTGGGGACAAAGTAAAAGCCACGATCATGTTCAGAGGGCGGGAAATCCAACACAGCAACCTAGCAGAGGACTTGCTTAAGCGCATGGCCACAGATTTGCAGGAAATAGCAGAAGTGCAGCAAGCCCCGAAAAAAGAAGGACGCAGTATGATGATGCTGCTGTCGCCCAAGAAAGTATAAATAGATAGTCATTAGTCATCAGTCATCAGTCAATAGTAATAGACTGGTGACGGTAGACTAATGACCCCGCCCAAAAACGGATAGAAGTTTCCAGCTCCTGTCGTGGAGGGCAAAAAATTTTAGACCCAAGTTCGACCTCCCAGATTCATCTGTGGAGTAAATCTAAAATCTAAAATCTAAAATCTAAAATCTAAAATCGACCGACTGGCGATCGCTCCCCTGGATGCCGGAACTCGGTGACACGCTACCACACATCGGGATATCAACGCACTCTTAAGCAATGGAAAATTTTCAAATCAGCGCTTGGGCGGGAGCCGGACAAAAAGTGCTGCGCTCGCTCAACCTGCGATCGGAAGAAGTAGAGCGAACCGTACTGATGTTCCTCGTCTACACTCTAACCTCCGTCGGGCTGATCTGGCTGGAACTGAGCACGGTAGGTCTGTTCCTAGACGAGTACGGTGCCGACAAAATGCCTTTTATCTACATAGCCAGCGCCTTTATCGGTTCAGGCTTGGGATTTGTCTACTCGTGGCTGCAAAAAATCCTGCCGCTGAGGCGCACCGTCGTAGTTGTTCTGGGAATGATGTCGGTACCGCTATTTTTGTTTCGATTCGGCATCGGCTACGAAAATACTAAGATAGCTGGCATCAGCATTGCTTTTATTACTATTTTTTTGATGTGGCTGTGGGTGGAAGCTTGCTATGTCCTGAACGACCTCAACACTTCCATCACTTCCAACCAACTGTTTAATATTAGAGAAATCAAGCGCACCTATCCGCTAGTCAGCAGCGGCTATCTAGTCGCTGGAGTAGTCAGCGGATTTTCTCTGCCTGTTTTGCTGCACGTAGTAGGACTCAAAAACGTTACCCTCATATCCGGGTTGATGGTGGCGGTAGGCTCGGTGTTGCTGTACTACCTCACGGAAAAATACAGCCAAGCATTCCCGGAAACTGCTCACTGGACCGATGACGAGGAAGACGACCAAGAAGAATTTACCGCGCGCAAAGTTACAGGCCCGCTGCAAAAATACGCCGTACCTCTAGTCAGTTTCTTCGTTCTGGCAGAAGTCCTCTACGTCCTGGTAGATTTCCAATTCTACAGCCAGCTAGAATACCAAAACCCGGGGGACGGAGCTAGCTGGATCGCTAGCTTCCTGGGCATTTACGAAGGCATACAAGGCCTGTTTCAAGTGGCGACTCAGTGGTTCGCTTCGAGCCGGTTGGTGGAAAGAATCGGTGTATTCGTGACGGCGATGATTTTGCCGGCGGGCATCGCGATACTGGGGGTGCTGACCATCGGAGCATCCCTGGGCCAGCTAGTATCTGTGTTCATCGGGCTGATATTGCTGAGATTTTTAGACGAACTGCTGCACTACACGCTGTTGGAAACCGTTAGCCCGGTTTTATTTCAACCGATTCCCGACAATATTCGATCGGGGATTCAAACTCTGGTCAACGGTGTGGGCGAACCTTTGTCCTGCGGAGCTACAGGAGTGGGCATCCTGATTATGCTGTGGGTGACAGATAAGATACTCCCCCAGCAGCAAGACGAAATGGCATTTCACGACCAGCAAAGCTTGATATTTATTGCCGCGATCGTACTGTTGGCGCTGGTGTGGGTGTTTGTGGTCTGGCTGATCCGCTCTCAATACGTGGGGCTGTTGGTCAAAAGTGCGGAACGGGGGCGCTTGGGCGTCACAGACGTTGACCTCAAAGCTCTCAAGCGCGCAGTGGTGGAAACTCTAGAACAGCCGGGGGGCGAAGAGGAAAAGCGCTCTTGCATCGAACTCCTGACGCAAATAGATCCAAAAAATGTCGGTGAAGTTCTGGCTCCCCTCCTCGATACGCTGTCCCCTGTTTTGCAGCGCCAGAGCTTGGAAACAATGCTGCAACACCCGAACCCCGCATATTTACAAGCTGTCCGCACACTTTCGCAGCAATCCTTGCCGCCGGAGGTGCTGGCCTTGGCTTTGCGCTACATCTGGCTGACGGAAGCTGAACCGAATATTGACAGCTTGCGGCCTTACTTGCAGCCGACTGTCGATCCGGTGGTGCGGGGTACGGCGGCTGCTTTAATTTTGAGAAGGGGCGATCGCCAGCAAAAGGCAGAGGCTACTAACACGCTGCGGCAAATGCTGACCCACAAGCAAGAGCGGGAACGTGTTATGGGGACGCGGGCTCTGGGAGAGGCTGATTATTTGCAAGGACTGCGGCTGTACATCCCCAATCTGTTGCAAGATGAATCTCTGCGAGTGCGCTGCGCTCTGTTAGACGTGATTTCGTCTACTCATTCGGAAGAATATTATCCTTCGCTGCTGCGCGGACTCGGTTACAAATCGACTAGGGACGCGGCTTTGCAGGCAATAGTCAAACTTCACAATGACGCCATTCCTTTGCTCGTGTATTTGGCTGAGGACATCCACAAGTCGGATTTGGTCAGGTTGCAAGCTTGGACGGCTCTGGGTCAAATTGGGACTGTGGAGGCGATCGACATTTTGGTCAGCAATTTGATGACGGCTTGGGGAACTACCAGGCGCAATATCCTCCGCATCCTCTTGAAAATGCCCTCAGAAGCGGGGATAGAAGGGGTTCTAGACCGCATCGGCCGCAGCGGCTTGGAAACTCTCATCGAACAGGAGTTAATGTTTATCGGTCAAATTTATGCAGCTCTGGTAGATTTGTCTGGGGTAACAACCTACGGCAATTTCTCGGATCGGGAAGCCAACAGCACCCGGGAACCTGGTAACGATACGGCTCAATTGTTGCAGCGGGCTCTGGCGGGATTGGAAGCTGATGCTAAGGAGCGGTGTTTTTTGCTGATGAAGTTTCTTTATCCGCTGGACACAGTACAAGCGGCTGCTTTCAACCTCGCTTCTGCTCAACCTTCTTTGGTTGCTAGGGGATTGGAAATTCTCGACAATACTGTGGATATAGCTAGCAAGCGATCGCTGATCAATTTGTTGGACCAGCACTCGGAAAGAGAAAAATTGAGCAACCTCTCGGAATTGATGGTTTACAAACCTCTAGCCCCTAGCGATCGCTTGCGTCGCTTGCTAGAATTGCGCCACTTCCTTTCGGATTGGGCTTTGGCGTGCTGCTTTCACTTGGCGAGGGAAGCGCGCTGGAGCCTTACGGCTCAACAAACTCTTGTCTGTCTGCAACACCCGACGGGTTTTGTCCGCGAAGCAGTGTTAGCCTATTTGAAAATAGCCTCGCCCCGGGCTTTGGTCGAATTGTTGCCGAGGCTGCAAAATGACCCCGATAATTTGGTATCAGCTCAAGTTGAAGAGATGATGGCCGAGTTGGGGACTAGCCCAAAAAGGTAAAGAAGGAAGAAGGAAGTTCGGCAACGGATTCTGTAACGGATGTAACGGATGTAACGGATGTAACGGATGTAACGGATGTAACGGATGTCAGGAAGAGGGAAGAGGGAAGAGGAAATAAAAAGAAACTATGCCCAATGCCCAATGCCCAATGCCCAATGCCCAATTCCTCTTCCTTTGTTTAAATTTAAATAAATCACTGCATCTTATTATGTTAACCAGCGTCGAACGCCTATTGTTTGTCAGGGAGGTTCCGATTTTTAAGGAACTGCGGGATGATTTTCTCGTGCGTCTAGCATCGGTAATGGATGAACTTTCGTTTCCTTCCAAGCACAGGATTTTTACGGAAGGACAAGAAGGTCGATCGCTATATATTTTGGTATCGGGAACGGTGCGCGTTCATATAGGCGATCGCGATTTGGCACAGTTGAAAGCGGGGGCTTGTTTCGGGGAAATGTCGCTGTTTGATGCTGAACCTCGATCGGCTTCTATTTCTACTATCGAACAATCCGAGTGTTTGATGTTGACTCAAATGCAGCTATACGATGCGATCGATGAAACGCCGGGAATTGCTGTTAATATTATTCGCTTGCTGTCGCGCCGGATTCGCGAGTTGAATCAAAAGTTGAATGCTAAAGAGGCGGTTATGTCGCCGACAGAGACTGCTAGAGTTGCTGAAATGCGATGAAGGTTGGGAATTGGTAATTGTGTTTTAGTCGATCGGCAATTGGGCACAATTTATATTGTAGGGTGGGTATTGCACACCCTACAATAGACTTGCATTGCATAAATCTTTGATAGATCGACCGCAGATGAAAAGCAGATAAACACAGATGGACGCAGATGCTTTTCAAGATGGTTTATGACTTTTGCAGTCTTGTTTAATAATTTTTTCGTGAGTGAGAAAACAATTAAAAACCCGGTTTCTTCAAGAAGAAATCGGGTTGTTGAAATCGATGGTGAAGCGCGATTTGCTGTCTAAACTATTCGGAAAATAAAAGGGTAGCGGTAAGGTTGGTTAGGATTTTGCAAAACCTGGAGGATAGCCATTATTGTCAGTCCCCAGTGTAGCAGATAACCTATTGGCACTAAAATAAACCCAGCCAGACCGAAAGTGATGACTGTTAACACCACAATCACGGTGCTGTAAAGCCATACATTAAGGTGAAAATTGATGGCTTCTGTGGCGTTTTCTTTGACAACGGGGTCATCTGATACTAACAATACAGCGATCGGCGCTCCGATCGAGAACAGTAACGTACTGAAAAAAATCGCCCCGTGGCACACGAGTGATAGCAGCTTCCGTTTGTCAGAGTCGTACATATTATTTTTCTTCCTTGACTTTAGTGATAATTTTACCTTTAATAGCAACTGTAGCACAGGCTATAATGGCGATCGGGTGATGATTCCCCTACCAAATTGTGATGACAACAGAACTCGAAACTGAACTGCTAACTGCTGTTGAGCGCCGGCGCAACTTTGCTATTATCTCGCACCCCGACGCGGGTAAAACTACTTTGACAGAAAAGCTGCTGCTGTACGGAGGTGCAATTCACGAAGCAGGTTCTGTGAAAGCGCGGCGGGCTCAGCGACACGCTACCTCTGACTGGATGGCGATGGAACAGCAGCGGGGAATTTCTATTACTTCTACTGTTTTGCAGTTTGAGTATCAAAATTATCACATTAATCTGCTCGATACTCCGGGACACCAAGATTTTAGCGAAGATACTTATCGCACTCTGGCGGCGGCTGACAATGCGGTGATGCTTGAGGATGCTGCTAAGGGTTTGGAACCGCAAACTCGCAAGTTATTTGAAGTTTGTAAGCTGCGAAGTCTGCCTATTTTTACTTTCTTTAATAAGCTCGATCGCCCCAGCAGAGAACCTTTGGATTTGTTGGACGAAATTGAGAAGGAATTGGGGTTGCAGACTTATCCGGTAAATTGGCCGATAGGTACGGGCGATCGCTTTAAAGGTGTTTTCGATCGCAGAGGGCGCAAAATTCACTTATTCGAGCGGACTAAACACGGTTCTCGCGCTGCTGTTGATACTGTGATCGAATTGGGCGATCCGCGGATTGAAGATTTGTTGGAACAAGACCTTTACTATCAGCTCAAAGAAGAGTTAGAACTGCTTGATGAGTTGGGAACTGAACTCGATTTAGACTCGGTTCGGGCCGGCAAAATGACGCCTGTTTTCTTTGGCAGCGCTATGAGCAATTTTGGGGTAGAACTGTTTTTAGAGGCGTTTTTAGATTACGCTATGAAGCCGATCGCCCGCAAGAGCAGCGCGGGAGATTTGCCCCCAACTTATGAAGATTTTACGGGGTTTGTGTTTAAATTGCAAGCGAATATGGATCCGAGACACCGCGATCGGGTGGCGTTTATTCGGGTTTGTACGGGCAAGTTTGAAAAGGACATGAACGTAACTCACGCTCGCAGCGGTAAAACGGTGCGTTTGTCAAGACCTCAAAAGTTATTTGCTCAGGATCGCGAGTCGATCGAGGTTGCTTATCCGGGCGATGTGATCGGTTTGAACAATCCGGGGGTATTTGCGATCGGGGATACTATTTACACCGGCCAAAAACTGGAATATGAAGGGATTCCCTGTTTTTCTCCCGAACTTTTTGCTTTTTTGAGAAATCCCAATCCTTCTAAGTTTAAGCAGTTCCGCAAGGGCGTTTCTGAGTTGCAGGAAGAAGGCGCAGTGCAAATTATGTACTCGGTTGATGAGTCGAAACGCGAGCCAATTTTGGCGGCTGTCGGGCAACTGCAATTTGAGGTGGTGCAGTTCAGAATGCAGTCGGAATATAATGTGGAAACGACGATCGATATGTTGCCTTACAGTGTAGCTCGTTGGGTTGACGGCGGTTGGGATGCGCTGGCAAAAGTTGGGCGGCTGTTTAATACGGTGACGGTGAAAGATAGTTGGGGCCGGCCTGTTTTGCTGTTTAGAAATGACTGGAATTGCCGACAGGTGGAAGGGGAACATCCTGTGTTGAAGTTAAATGCGATCGCCCCTGTGGTTTCTGGTTTGGCTGTTAGCGACGAGTAGGGCTTACGCATGGAGCCCAGAAACCGGTTTTTTTTACGAGAAGACGCATTACATACCGTAAATTCGGTAAAAAACCCGGTTTCTTTGTCGGAGTGCGTAACTCCTGTTAATCTTCTTCTTAATTCTTCCTTCGTGTCCTTCGCGTCTTCGCGGTTCAATCATTTTAAGTATTTATCCACCAAACGATCTTCTAACATGACTGCAACTTCCGCATCTGTTGGAGGTGGCATATCAGTTTTTGCTAGCCCTCTGAGTCGCTTGGCAGAACCTTTGCGATCGCCCAATCTGAGTTTAACTTCAGTATCAGTTGTCTCCATAAATGCTCTCTCGGCTAATAGCTTCATCTGAAAGAGTGGGGAGATTTAGGGTACGATGACTGTCAACCCATTCCTGAAATGCTATTGACCATTCTGTTGGGGTAGCTGTTTCGTAAAAAGGACGTTGTTGAGGTTCTATTAGCCGTTTGAGCATCGCATCTAGTAATGGTTTAATCTGAGCCGGCGTGCGGTTGGTGATTTTTTCCAAAACCTGAGTAATAGTCTGTATGTCTTGTTGGTGAGATTGCTGAAGATCGTGCAGCATAATTATCCTGGGGTTCTCTTAGTCTAGTTATAACGCTAAATCCTCAGCCCGGCCCAAAACCTCCCAATCCCGATCTTCAATCGAAAATCCCAAATCTAAAATCTAAAATCGATAGCCCGATCGCCCAAAGCCTCCCAATCCCCCCTCTTCAATCCCAAATCCCAAATCCCAAATCTAAAATCTAAAATCTAAAATCTAAAATCGGTTGACGGCGGCCCCCATCTGCGGCTACGCTTTGAAGTGAGAGGTTGCTTGCTTGTAGAGGAGGCAGCCCGCGTCGCCCAAAAATCTAGTTGCACTGCCCAAAGCTGCGGCAAACAGCAATGGACAGCTAACCGCCAAACTGGGACTAGCAGTCTGGAGGCTAACGGAGTATCTTAACATCCTCTGTAGCCGCCCTGCTATGTGTTGAAATGCGGGGCGGCTGGGTTTTTGGGTTTTTCTAGAAAACCCAAAAACAGGAGAACATATTATGTCACAGGAATTTGTGCCTGACGACAACAAATCCGTAAGCGTTGCCCTCGAAGAGGATCGCCCAAATGACGACTCAGCAGCAGTATGCGAACAGGAAGTGGTGCTGTTAACGGTTGTCGGTTCGCCCAAGGGTGTCCGGGAAACCATACTCACTTTGTACCGGCTGGGATTTGCAGAAGTGGGCGATTGGAGTCCCCCACAGCGTGCGGCTAATCCGAAGCAGGTGATCAGCGTGCTGATCCGTCGTTCGCGGGCTGATGGTACACCGCGGAGACAATCTGGGCGGTAAGCTGCAAGGTTAAATAGGTAAATTCGAGGGCGAGCCTTTAACGCTGTGTCCCTGAGTCCGGCAGTCCGGCAGTCCGGCAGGGGTTGAAACCCCTGCCTCAAAGCTAAAGTCCTCTGAAAAGGACTGAAGAATTCATTAGTCCTCTTCAGAGGACTTTTGCTAAAAGCCCCGTGGAATTCATTCCCTGGCGGGCTTTCGGTTTAAGGCAGGGAATGAATGCCGCGTCTTTACTCATTTCGATCGAGCTAAATGCTGATAGTATCCTCACCCAAATTATTGAGAGATTCTTGCAGCGCATCGCGGCCACTGCGAACAGAATCGTCATTAGGAGCAATAGCTAAAGATCGATTCCACATTTCCAGTGCCTCTTGCCAATTCTTGAGTGCTTCCTGCTCCTCAGATAATTTTGCCTGTAACACACCCAGTCTTAGCAGCGCATTCCCTTTGTTGTTGAGAGCAGCGATATCATCGGGTGCAATAAGTAAAGCAGAATTAAAGGCTGCGATCGCCTCACAGTAACATAGTTGTGCATCCTCAAACTCACTTAGCTGTGCCTGCAAATCACCCAGACATCGCAGCGCAATCCCTTTGTTGTTGAGAGCAGCGATATCATCCGGTGCAATAAGTAAAGCAGAATTAAAGGCTGCGATCACCTCAGAGGAAGATAGTTTGGCCCCTTCAAATTCACTTAGCCGTGCCTGTAAGTTACCCAGACTTTGCAGCGCAATCCCTTTGTTGTTGAGAGCAGCGATATCATCCGGTGCAATAAGTAAAGCAGAATTACAGGCTGCGATCGCCTCTGAGTAAGACTGTTTTGCTGCCTCAAATTCATTTAGCCGTCCCTGCAACTCACCCAGATTTTGCAGCAAATTCCCTTTGCTTTTAAGAGCCTTGATATTATCCGGTGCAATAATTAAAACAGAATTCGAGGCAGCGATCGCCTCTGAGTAAGAAAGTTTTGCTGCCTCAAATTCACTTAGCCCTGCTTGCAAATCACCCAGATTTTGCAGCGCAATCCCTTTGTTGTTGAGAGCACCGATATAATCCGGTGCAATATGTAAAACAGAATTATAGACAGAGATCGCCTCTGAGTAAGACTGTTTTGCTGCCTCAAATTCACTTAGCCCTGCTTGCAATTCACCCAGACTTTGCAGCGCATTCCCTTTATTGTGAAGCCGTCTAGAATCATCCGGTGCAATAATTAAAGCAGAATTATAGGCTGCGATCGCATCAAAGTAAGACTGTTTTGCTGCCTTAAATTCACTTAGCCCTGCTTGCAATTCACTCAGACTTTGGAGTGCAATCCCTTTGTTGCTGAGAACATTGATATCATCCGGTGCAATAATTAAAGCAGAATTATAGGCTGCGATCGCATTTGAGTAAGACTGTTTGGCAGCCTCAAACTCATTTAGCCGTCCCTGCAACTCACCCAGACTTTGCAGCAAATTCCCTTTGCTTTTAAGAGCCTTGATATCATCCGGTGCAATAATTAAAACATAATTCGAGGCAGCGATCGCCTCTGAGTAAGAAAGTTTTGCAGCCTCAAATTCACTTAGCCGTGCTTGCAACTCACCCAAACTTTGCAGCGCAATCCCTTTGTTGAGGAGAGCACCGATCAAATTCGGTGCAATATGTAAAGCAGAATTCAGAGCAGCGATCGCCTCAAAGTAAGACTGTTTTGCAGCCTCAAATTCACTTAGCTTTGCTTGCAAATCACCCAGACTTTGCAGCGCAATCCCTTTGTTGTTGAGAGCACCGATATCATCCGGTGCAATATGTAAAACAGAATTATAGACAGCGAGCGCATCAAAGTAAGACTGTTTTGCCGCCTTAAATTCACTTAGCTGTGCTTGTAATTTACTCAGACTTTGCAGCGCAACCCCTTTGTTGCGGAGAACATTGATATCATCCGGTGCAATAATTAAAGCAGAATTCAGAGCAGCGATCGCCTCAAAGTAAGACTGTTTTGCCGCCTCAAATTCACTTAGCTGTGCTTGTAATTCACTCAGACTTTGCAGCGCAATCCCTTTGTTGTTGAGAGCATCGATATAATCCGGTGCAATATGTAAAATAGAATTATAGACAGCGATCGTATCAAAGTAAAACTGTTTTGCTGCCTCAAATTCACTTAGCTTTGTTTGCAATTTACCCAGACTTTCCAGCGCATCACCTTTGTTGATGAGAGCATTGATATCATCCGGTGCAATATGTAAAACAGAATTCACAGCAGCGATCGCCTCAAAGTAAGACTGTTTTGCAGCCTCAAATTCACTTAGCTTTGCTTGCAAATCACCCAGATATCGCAGCGCATTCCCTTTGTTGGTGAGAATCCAGATATCATCCGGTGCAATAATTAAAGCAGAATTATAGACAGCGATCGTATCAAAGTAAAACTGTTTTGCTGCCTCAAATTCACTTAGCTTTGCTTGCAATTTACCCAGACTTTGCAGCGCATTCCCTTTATTGAGGAGAGCACCGATCAAATTCGGTGCAATATGTAAAGCAGAATTCAGAGCAGCGATCGCCTCAAAGTAAGACTGTTTTGCAGCCTCAAATTCACTTAGCTTTGCTTGCAAATCACCCAGACTTTGCAGCGCAATCCCTTTGTTGTTGAGAGCACCGATATCATCCGGTGCAATATGTAAAACAGAATTATAGACAGCGAGCGCATCAAAGTAAGACTGTTTTGCCGCCTTAAATTCACTTAGCTGTGCTTGTAATTTACTCAGACTTTGCAGCGCAACCCCTTTGTTGCGGAGAACATTGATATCATCCGGTGCAATAATTAAAGCAGAATTCAGAGCAGCGATCGCCTCAAAGTAAGACTGTTTTGCCGCCTCAAATTCACTTAGCTGTGCTTGTAATTCACTCAGACTTTGCAGCGCAATCCCTTTGTTGTTGAGAGCATCGATATAATCCGGTGCAATATGTAAAATAGAATTATAGACAGCGATCGTATCAAAGTAAAACTGTTTTGCTGCCTCAAATTCACTTAGCTTTGTTTGCAATTTACCCAGACTTTCCAGCGCATCACCTTTGTTGATGAGAGCATTGATATCATCCGGTGCAATATGTAAAACAGAATTCACAGCAGCGATCGCCTCAAAGTAAGACTGTTTTGCAGCCTCAAATTCACTTAGCTTTGCTTGCAAATCACCCAGATATCGCAGCGCATTCCCTTTGTTGGTGAGAGCCCAGATATCATCCGGTGCAATAATTAAAGCAGAATTATAGGCGGCGATCGCCTCAAAGTAAGACTGTTTTGCTGCCTCAAATTCACTTAGCTTTGCTTGCAATTGACTCACACTTTGCAGTGCAATCCCTTTGTTGGTGAGAACATTGATCTCATCCGGTGCAATAATTAAAGCAGAATTATAGGCTGCGATCGCCTCAAAGTAAGACTGTTTTGCTGCCTCAAATTCGCTGAGCTCTGCTTGCAATTTACTCAGACTTTTCAGCGTACTCCCTTTGCCGTTGAGAACCCAGATATCATCCGGTGCAATAATTAAAGCAGAATTATAGGCTGCGATCGCCTCAAAGTAAGACTGTTTTGCTGCCTCAAATTC
>NZ_JAUBTO010000048.1:16691-50988 GCF_036702495.1 Microcoleus sp. C2D2
TCATCCGGTGCAATAATTAAAGCAGAATTATAGGCTGCGATCGCCTCAAAGTAAGACTGTTTTGCTGCCTCAAATTCACTTAGCTTTGCTTGCAATTTACCCAGACTTTGCAGCGCAATCCCTTTGCCGGTGAGAGCATTGATATAATCCGGTGCAATAAGTAAAGCAGAATTATAGGCTGCAACTGCCTCTAAATATTCCTGTCTTGCTTCTACATATCGAGCAAAATGAGCAGAATAATCTCCTTCCGAGCACGAAATTCTGCCCAGCCGATAATCACTTTTAATCCACAACTCATCTCTCACTCCCAGCAGTGACTCACATACCCCGTAAAGACTCCGCCGCAACGCTTCCTGAAACACTACTAACCATTCCTCCACACCCCCCTCCCAATCCAAGCGATTAGCATGAAAAATTGCCTCACCTGCATCCCTCAATTCCCAATAATGCCCCTCTAAAACTTCATGAGCTATGCGAGTTTTCGGATTATCCCGATCGGCATCCAACCGCCGCAATAAATCGTGAATCCGATACCAATTATCCCCCCGCTTTTGGGCTTTCCACACAAAGGAAAAACTTGTCAAAATCTCAAAATTTGCACTGCTTGCTTGGAAGTGACAATCGGCTCCCAATTTCACGTACAAATCTTCATCAAAAGCGCGGCAAGCACTCAGAGAATGCACGGCCGATCGCACTTCGCGATCGACATAACTCAGCAACCGATCTGTTAATTCCGCAGTCTTGTTTTCCAACTTCGGAATTCGCGCAAAATCCGACGACAGCAACTCAATTCCCCGCTTTCTTTCTGCCAGCACCGCATCCGCGCACAAACCCAAATAAAACGGATGTATTTGCAAATTATCCCAACTATCATCAGGATTGACGCTAGCATATCTAATAACCGCATCTGCCAAATCTGCCTTGTCAATCTCCACTTTGTGCAGGTAATCCCTAGCATCGGCAACAGACAAATGCCACACCAATTGTGCATCTATATAATCTGCGGGAATCGGAAACTTCGCCGCATTCGGCCACCGCAGTTTCGTGACAGGACAATCTCGCCCCGCCACCGCAACTACAATCCCCAATTTAAAATCCAGCGCCCTCAACAACCGCCGAAACCACTCATCTTGATACCAAAAAGTTACGCCCTGAGAATTGCGTTTTGCATCCCACAATTTCTCATGAGTATCGAATAGCATGACGAGGCGTTCGGGTTTGTGTTTGCCAGCCATTGCCGCATTCAAATCCCCGGCCAACAATTTCGGCAAACAGTCGATTAATTCAGTATCAATATCTTTCCGCCGAATTTCATCTGCCTTTTCGTCGCTGATACCCAAGCGATTTTGAATTAATTTCATCGCCCGCTTGATGCCGCCCAGTTTATCTATCCCTTTCAGCACCGCCACAGCTTGCGCCACCACCGGAAAGTCTGCAAAAGTTTCAACTACAGGTGTCAGCAATTCCATGACATCATCGGGAAAAAGCTGGTTGAGAGTTGCGTCAGACTCGCCTTTGTTCAGCAAATACCAAAAGCAAGCAAAATCGTAATTGGGAAATTTAAATTTATATTTTTTTGCTGCTGCTGCTACATTTCGCCGCAGCATCAGCAAGCCGTAAAATCTATCTTGCGGTTTATCTTCTTTAATCGATATCAATCCGAAATCGTGCGTGACTGCGGGTATGGAAGTATAGGTTTTAGGTGCTGCATTGCGGACGAATTCGGCAATTTCGGCGACCCTTGGTTCGGGAATTTGGCGCAATCTTTGCCAGACTTCCGGCGAAAATTTTTTGCAGCAGTGAAACTGCAAGTGTTTGAGCAGCAATGACTTGCCGTTGCCTCCATCTCCGTAAAAATACAAAATTTGTTCGCGGGGCGGGTCTTCGTTTAAATAAAAGGCAAATCGGCGGGTAAATTCATGTCTGTCTGTGAAAAGTTCGAGTTGGCGATCGCCGCTAACTGATTCGCTTTCAAAATCTTCGTCGTCAATTGGCATAAATGTAGGGGTGAGGTGTTAATTTAATTATAAGCAAAAATTAGATTGGCTCAGCGAGTGAAATCGCGTCTACACAAACTCTCGTCCCTCTCTAAGAGACTAAGAGATCGAGGAAATCTTTAACCCGGATTTAGTATAATTCTTCAGTCCTCATAGCGAGGACTTTAGCTTTGAGGGAGGGGTTTAAACTCCTGCCCGATCGCAACGATCGTCCGCTGGGAGTCGCCGAAAGTTTGACTGTTAAGCGGTTTCAACCGCCGAAGAAACTGCAACAACTGGTGACAGAGAAATAGAGCTGTGTTAGAACAGGTATCGATCGACCAGCCAAGCTATCTTAACTCAATTGGCGTAAGTCCCGCGCTGTAATTGTAGCCAATTGGGCGCCGGGATATAAGCCAAGTAAAGTTCAAGGAATAATCGAAAACTTTCCGATATTTTCAGTAAAACGTGTAAAATGTAAAGGGTTGCGACCCGCCCGCTCGACTGCAAACAACAGGCGAAAGTAGCAGTAATATGCTTGGCCTCGGACAACGGCGAGAGAAAGGGGGAAAGAACAGACCGCTGGTTGGTAAGGCACGTCCCACCATAAAATACAATCCAAGTTTGTTGTACGAAAATAGTTTTTGCCTTGGGAAACAGGGCTTCTGCGTGGGTTCCCTACGAAGGGATAAAGGGTGTAAAAGCCCAGAGATGCTGTGTAAGACTCGGATCGTCTTCAGTGACGAATATTCAGCAATGGATATCCCCAACAGAGCAATAGCAAACGAGACACGAAGCCTATACTGTACCGAAAGGTCAGTGTTAGGTATTTCACTAAAGGACGCTAGCGAAAGCACAGTCATGGCACCTCCCACCAATCCAAATCCGGCGGATTCACCTGCAAAACAGTCTCTAGAGGCTGGGCTAGCAGCTTTGAAACAGCAGGATTACCCCACCGCGATCGCCCTTTTAGAATCCCTTACCCAAACCGCAGCCAATGGGCCGTCGGGAATCCGCGCGCAGATGGGGTTAGTGGCTGCGTACAAAGCAACCGGCAATCTGAAAAAGGCGATCGCCCTGTGCTCTTCCCTCGCCAAAAGCCCCAACACTCAAGTCAAAACTTGGGCCGATCGCGCTTTAACAGAATTAACCCCCCCTCCCCCTCCTCCCCCCCCAAAACCACCGGCAAATAAACCAAAATCCCCAGAAACTCCCCCCGAAACAGGCTTTGTCGCCTTTGATGCCGGAACAAAATCGCCGAAAAAATCGATAGGGGGCGATCGACCGACCGCAGATACAAAAACAGGTTTTTTACCTTTTGAGCCGCCTGCCGCGCCTGGAAACGCCAAATCGCAACGGATTTCCCCGCCGCCTCCACCCCCCACAAGTCAGACTTCTGAACCGGAAAACTCCACAGAAACCGCACCCGATACAGAAATTAGCGGCGAAAATAGTTCCGCTTTCCCAACAGATATCCCCGGATTCGCCAGCCCAGATACTTACCAACTCACTTGGCGCCAAGCAGGGCGCGCCAAAAGCCCGCGCCCCCTCAAACCGCTGAAGTTGCTGGAGTTTCGGATACAAGCCGTTGCAAGTACGATCGCCCTATTTTTCCTAGCCCGATTTGTCCTGCAATTCCTGCTGACAAGCACTAATTCTCTGTTGGTTCAGCTTTACATATTCAGCAGACTGCCTATTTTCGCGCCGATTCAGCTTTTTTACCGCGATCCAACTCCGTTTGTTCAGATGGTTTTTGGATTGCTTTTGGCCTCGTCTCCCTGGCTGATAGACGCGCTGCTGAAACTGTTTTGCGGCATCGAAACCCTGCGCGGGTCAGTTTTATCCAAGCACAGCAAGGAAGCTAGCCGGGTACTGCGAAGTTATTGTACGAAGCAAAATATGCCGGTGCCGGTGCTGAAACTCTTGCCGCTGAATGTTCCTGTAGCTTTCAGTTACGGCGGTTTGCCCCGTTTTGCTCGGATTGCTGTGAGTCGCGGGCTGTTGGAACAGTTGACGGACGATGAAATTGCTACTATTTTCGCGCGGGAGTTGGCCCATATCTCTCACTGGGATTTTGCGCCGATGTCGCTGGCGCTGCTGGTGATTCAGATTCCTTACTTGATTTATTGGCAGGTGGCGCACTGGCAAGAGCGGTTGTGTGATTTAATGACGATCGAGTTTTTTCGATCGGCTGTCAAATTTGTCGCCGCTGCAATTTCTGCTACGAGTTACGGGATTTATAAGTTGTTGCGCTGGCCGATGTTGTGGGTGTCGCGCCGCAGAGTGTATTTTAGCGATCGTACTGCTGCGGAAATTACGGGCAATCCTAACGGTTTGACGCGGGCACTGGCTAAAATTGCGATCGGCATTGCTGCTAATATCGAGCAGCAAAAACAAACTAGCTTTTTCCTCGAAAGTTTCGATCTATTGTTGCCTGTAGGGGTTGGACAAGCTGTAACCCTTGGTTCTGCTGCATTACACGCGCCCCTGGAACAGATTTTGCTGTGGGATGTCAGCAATCAGGAGCGCAATTGGTTGACGGTTAACAGCGCGCATCCTTTGCTGGGAGAGCGTTTGAAGCTGTTGGCCCTTTATGCTCAATTCTGGAAGCTGGAGACAGAGTTAGATTTGGCAAACGCGGGAGTGCAAGCACAACCCAGGAAAGGAAAATTCTCTCTGTTTAAGTCAATACTCGAATTTAAAGACTCAAAACTATTTTTACAGGGTGCGCCGTTTTTTGGGATTCCGATGAGTTTGGGGATAGTGGCGGTGCTTTGGCTGATTGGGGGGATTTTTTCGAGGACGAGTTTCTGGCTGTTGGATTGGCTGTGGGGCGATCGATCGATTATTTGGGGCTGTTTGCCGATCGGGTTTTCTCTCGGTACTTTCATACGGATCAATTATTTCTTCCCGGACATTACACCGAAAGAAACCGCTTCGCCGAGTTTGCCGGAAATTTTGTCAAATCCCGAGACTTTACCGCTGGATGCTCAACCGGTGCGACTCTCCGGGCAACTTTTGGGTCGATCGGGTATGGGTAATTGGCTGGGACAAGATTTGATTTTGCAAACAGAGACGGGTTTGGTGAGGTTGCACTATGTTTCGAGGTTTGGCTACATTGGCTCTTTGTGGCAATTTTTTATCAAAGACACTACTCGCCCTAGCGATTTGATCGGAAAATCTGTTGTGGCGACTGGTTGGCTGCGCCGGGGTGCTACTGTGGCGATCGACCTTGAAACTCTCCGCAGTCAAGGAGGGAGAGTCAGTGACAGCGGACATCCGATTTGGTCTGCGGTTTTGGCCTTTGCTGCTGCTATTTGGGGCGCATACATCATTATCCAGGGTCCAAGATGAGGAATAGCGATCGGATTGCCGCACGAGTTGCCAACAACGCGCAGCCTCGATCGGTTTTGAGTTATATCATGTCCGGTCGAGGGCCGCGATTTTTGTAGGGGCTCCCCTCACCAACAATACCTGCCAACAATCTCCCATCTCAAAAACCAGCCCCGACCGGGATATTATGGTTAATCGTGAGGACATGATATTATATCGTTTCCGGTTGCATGGGCACGATAAAGTCAAGGTCAATAATTCCACATTCCCCCACGGACGACTCCCGACTCCCGACTCCCCACTCCCCATCCCGAACGGTGTAACCGGAATTGATATTAAACAGCGGATGGGCGATCCTCTACGAGGGCTTCGCTAACGATGTTCTCGGTGCTGGTGGCGCACCCTACACTCTTCTTCCTTCTTCCTTCTTCCTTCTTCCTTCTTCCTTCTTCCTTCGTAAAGAAAAGTTGCTTTTTTGCCGACATTCTGTTACATTAGTTTACATGAATTGGATTAAAGCAAATAGCGCGATAACTTCAGTTGGCTAAAATCGATAAGGCATTGCGTAAAAATTGTCAACATCCCAACACAGCAAGTACAGCCAGCCGCTTGTCGGCTGTTTTTTTTCGACCGCTATTATTGCTGTGCGGGATGAATTCTCAAAAGTGATTCAGATGTCGTTTCCGTTAAATTCACCCTGAAATCTTCCTAAATAACTAGCTCTGTTACCAAGGCTGTGATACCTTTAAAGAATGGTCGGACGCTGCCGGGCCCAATTTAAGGGATACCGGGTAAGTGAGTAGTTCTCAGCATTAGGAGCGAGATTAGGAGCGAGATTAGGAGCGGGGTAAGATTACTGGCTAAAAAAATGTTAGCGATTTTACCCATCACTGTATTAAACTGAATACTGGCATTCCGATCGCTGGCAATTGACACATCCTTGGACATAAATTTCTACACGGCCCTGGCTATAAACATTCTGAATCAAAACCGGAAGCAAGTAATACAGAATAGCCAATAGCCTCAACATTTGAGTGATGACTAAAAGTTTACACAACAACCTGAGATTTAAAAGCTCTCTGCATAGGCGGTTAAGTTCCTGCCTTATCAGAGTAAATCATCTTTTTGTTCTAAAAGGTGGGGGGATCTGTCAAGGTTGGTGGGAGGAATGTGCAAATTCTCCGGTTATGTGGTGTTTCCCTGAAGTAAATATTCAGTTGACTTCAGGGAATTCTGTTCGAGCAAATTAATTAAAATCCAAGTCTGGAGGAATTTTTCATGTCTATTCGTCTTTATGTTGGCAATCTACCGAAGGAACTCGATCGCCAAGAATTGCAAGAAGTTTTTGCGCCGGAGGGTGAATCTGTTACCACCAAGGTCATTACAGACCGCAAAACTGGTAAATGCAGAGGCTTCGGTTTTGTGACGGTGCTAACCGACGAACAAGCCGACCAAGTTATTGAGAAATACAACGGCTTGATGTTCAAAGAAAACCCGCTGAAAATAGAGAAGGCACTGCCCCGCTCTAAGGGTAAATCTGAGAAGGGCGAAGAAGATCAGCAGCAGTCGTCGCCGCAGTCACCGCAGTTGGTGTCGGCATCGGCGTCGCCGTCGCTACCTGTACCTGTGCCGCAGCCACAGCAGCGCGACGCTTCCCCTACCCAAGGTGGAGGAGGTCCTAGTAAAAGCAATCGCCGTCGGGGTGACAACAACAAGTCTCGCCGCAATCAGTCAGCAACAACTGTGTCGAACGCCGATTCCGGCTCGGTGCAGCCAGATCCGCGCTGGGCGAGCGCTCTGGAAGAACTCAAGCAAAGATTGGTGGAAGCTCAGACTACTAATTAGTCGAAAATGGCGGCTAATTGCTGCTGGCTCTAGACTGTGGTTGACTGAATGTATCTGGAAGTGCGATCGAGAACCGCTCAAAAAAGCCTGTTCTCGATCGCACTATTTTATATCGTTTCCCGTTGCATGGGAATGATAAAGTCAAGGTCAATAAATTCACATTCCCCAACGGACGACTCCCGACTCCCAACTCCCCATCCCGAACGGTGTTACCGGAATTGATATTATTCGAGTGCCGAGAATTCGATAGTCTCAATAAACTCGAAAATCTTGTTCAAAATTCCCTCAACTTCAGACTCAAGGGAACCCAATTCGTCCCCCTCCTGATAAATTCGCTGACAGCTTACCGTGTAGCAAAAATCGTCAGCGATAAAAGCCATAAGTCCCCGGTAAGCATCCAGCCGAGTAACAGGGCCCTGGTTTTTCTGCATACTCATAGTTGCACCCGCAGGCAAATCGACAACCGCGAAATAAGCTTCTTCATCTTCTAAATATTCCGCGTGAAGTAACTTAGAGTTGGCAATATTAGTAAGAATTGCCCCAGAAACAAAATTGTCTAAAAAAGACTTGAGATAAGCTTCCTCGCCAACCGACTCGATTGTTTCTTCCACTTCACCAGCAATAGGGAAATAATCAATTTTCAGCAAAACACCAAAGTCGTCAGAAAATGCCACAGAGCCTTCTTCCTCGTCAATTCTACCCCCTCGTTGCTCGTCAACAGGAATGGGGACGCTAAAATTGCCTTCAGGAGATACGTACAATTCCCCATCTACCTCAGACTCTTCGCCTTCTACTTCCGAGTAAGCAGCAATTACCTCCTCGATAATTTCTGCAGCTTCCTCGTCTTCCACACCTAATGCTTGCTGGAATTCCTGGAGAAAAGCCTGGTGCTTCTGAGATATTTCTCCATTTCCGACAAACATTGCTGCGGTTATTGCAAAAGTATCCAACACTAACTCATCTGGCATGGATTCCCAAGCAGTATTAAATAATGCTCCTAAACCGTCTTGGGCGACAAGACCGTCGAATCTTTCAAACATTGCTAACATATCATCTTCGGAGTATTCAGCAAATATTTCTGATTCCAAAAGTATGCTTTCTAAGATATCAGCATTCGTATCAGGGAAATTTGCCTCCGCTGCGACAAGTGCTACCGCTGCTAGCGATTCCTCTGGAGTAAAGCTGGCTTCGGATTTGTCTTCTGAATGGAATATTTTATCAAAAGTGCCCACTGATTTTGCTCCACTAGAGTTGAGTTGTACTCTTCATAGCAAATTTATGACATAAAAAGATAGTAGTCGTTGTTACTCTGGGCGCCGGAGACTGCGCCGTGCCGTTTTCCTACAGATATCGCGCCGGAGACTGCGCCGTGCCGTTTCGCTACAGATATCGCCTATTACCAAGGACGGCCAATGATTGTAAATCCCGCCCAAAACTTCGGGTGAGAGAAATCTGAATTTGCTACTTGTGCCGATTGAGCAAGGTCGATCGCGCTTTCAGTTCCCCGCAATTGACCGTCTTTTACTACAAAGAGTTTTCTAACAAGTCTTGGGAAGTTAACCCAGCAGGCATCTGCACGTCGGAAAAGGCTCTCGCCTCATCAAGCCAATCATCCAGGATGTCCGGGGAAACCGACTAACAGGTGGCAACTGCAAAGGAATTCGGGGATACTCCGGTTGCTTGTATTGCGTCGCCAGCACAATAAAAGCACAAAGTGCGGGTTTACCGGGGGTAACTTCACCGAAAACTGCCAATTCCTTTACCATAAGCGTGATAAAAACATCCACAGGCATCTTCCATTCCAGACGACGCAACACAGGTGCATCCATACCTAGTGCCGTAATCAAATACGATCGACGCTGTTTCTCCTCCTCCATAAGTGCTCTAAGCAGAGGCAATATTTTTTGTATGATATCGCTACTTATTGCCCTCGCTTAACTATTTTCAATAAATTTGAAATTCATTTAACATCAGGTGAATTGAAACTAAGGTTACTGCTGATTATGGTAAGCATTTTTTATCAAAGGATGGAATTGAGCGCCAACGATTCCATGACGTAGCATACCTCTAATATCAAACCTCCCCCTTAAAAGCAGCAACTGCCCCGCTACAAAAGCCCATTATACCAAATCCGCTTCTATCAAGTTGTGAAGCTGTTGTATCAAAAATGCCGAGCAGTTCTTCCAAGGAAGGATACAAACTGACAAGCCATTGAGAGGAATCGCACAGAAAAGCTTTAAGAATGGGGGGTGCTTCAGGATAATACAGGTAAAGTCCTTTTAAGGAGAGGCGTTTTACATCTGATAAGTAGTAGGGAGCTTCAATATCAGCTAGTCCCAGTACAAATTCACCCCGATAGAAGGCGGCATCGGCATCGGCATCAAGCAAAAGCTCTTCGAGCCAGGGAAGCAAAATTATTTTAATTCGTTCAGCAACAGGTGCACAGTAAGGAGTACCAAGTGCAGCATTAAATATTGAGTGCGAGTGGCCAAGGTTTATTAATAACTCAACAAGAGAGAAGTTGGGAAGTGAGCTGGCTAGCTGATTCCTCCGAATCCCCAAAACAGTTCTAAGTAGTTGCTCTCTTTCTTCTTGAACTCCGACAATGAATACTGTATATATTGCTAGAGCTAATGGATAAAACCGAAGCCAGCGACTTTCGTTTGTAAAATTGGGGTTAATAGATATAGGCTGTCTAGCTAAAATTCGGAAAGCTCTGGCTATTGAAGTAATAAATTTTGCCTCCTGGTCATGATAAACGATAGTTGCTAATATTCTCACCAATCGCTCACTTTTTGCTTCCAAGTATTCAAGGCATTGCTGACATTGTGGCTGATTTTGGTTTGACAAATTCCAAGGACAAGCTTCAAGTTCTCCCTGCCTTATTTCAGCTAAAGTTCTAGCTTCTTGTATCACAAGCTTGTTCAAGCAGATATAGGGATTGGGGTCGGATAGATATTGCTCGACTTGCTCAATAAGAGCATCAGTAGTCTGGAACGAATTACCAGTAATCTCCGCTTTTTGTAGTTCCTCTCTGATTTGTTGAACCAATTGATCTATACTGTCCTTGACATTTACGCCCACATCTTCACGAATTACTTCCAAAAACTCGCAGAGGGCAGGTTGACCGGGTGAGATTTCGCCAAAATCGAGTAATTCTTTAAGCAGTTCTGCGATAAAAGTATTGGTGGGTTGCTTCCAAGTTAGATTTAATCGATCGCTTGCAGTTCCGAAGGCCCGAAACAAATAAGCTTTACGTTTCCCTTCGTCTTGCAAAAAGGGTCTAAGCAAATCCAGTAATTTGGTAATTAACCCGCGACTTATTTCCATTGCCTCACTATCTTGCTAAACGATCGTAAATTTCAGGTGCATTTGCCTGCAAATCTTTCAACAGCGCGATCGCACTTGTACCTGCGTTGCGTAAATAACGTCGCTGCGTACTCGGTTCAGGCAACATCCCTCCACTATGGTGAATTGCTACTACTTTAAATTCATTATCAAACACAGGCGACCCTGACGATCCCGGTAGAGTGCTAGTGGTATATTGCACTACCTTATTATCAGCATAAGCGACAAAGTTATTCTGCATTGAGATTTTCTTCAAATGTCCACCCGGATGCTGAATGATTGCTACACGGTCATCTTGACGCATTTGCTGGTTTTTGAGGATGAGGGGTTTGCCAAAGTTAGGTGCATCTTTCAAAGTGACTACTGTGTAGTCTAATTCAGCATTGGTATAAAATGCACCTTCCGGTAACGCCTGAACCGTCTGAATTTGGCATTCTTTGCCGTTGATATCCAGTTGATAATTGAAGGTATATTCAGTTTGTTCCGCTGTCTCCAGACTGGCGATGACGTGATTGTTAGTCATTAATAAGTTGGGTGCGATCGCAAAACCCGTACCCATTCCATTTGGAGTCCGCAAGTGAACCACCGCTTTTTCTGCTTCAAGTGCCAGGTTCAAAATGTAAATGTGGCGTAAAGTATCTTCCCCGATAATCTGTTCTTCCACATCTGCCAAACAGTCTGTTCCTCGCCATCGATCAATTAGGCGACTAGGACTTGCTGGAGTATCGAGGGGGTATTTCTGAAATAGGTTTAGAATGAAGTCTGAATCTTCATCGCCAGTAAAAGGTTGAATGTAGTTGAGGAAGACTCCCAAAGCTTCTTTACCGTAAGCGACACGTCCGAATTGCGACAACGAGCGTACCACTTCCACGGAAACACCCATCGGCGCACCATCCAAATCTAGCCGTGCCAGGATAACATCTGTTTTGGGTACGCCTTGTAACGCCCCTGCAACTAAGCGTCTGCGCTCGCCCACGTTGGCAAAGTCAGGTAAGTTCTGCACAATTCGGGTCAGTCGCCTGAAGTCAGGTTGGTCTAGCGGAACGTCCACAGTTACTGCTCCTATGCAAGAGGGATAATATATTTTAGGTTAAAAAATATTAATGTGCTACCGCTCCAAATTGCCCAACGATTTCCTTGAAAGAGTGTGAGTTTTACTCACAGCAAAACCGCGAAACAACAAGACACCCCGATGCAACCGGAAGAACCTACTACACCTGTGACGAGAAAAAAAGGAAAAACCGATGACCGAATATCGATTAACACCAGCAAAGTACCACCATGTACAAGTAGTTGTTTCCCTGAACCGCGTTCACTTAGACAACTATAAAAACCCCGATGAAGCATTGACAAAACTGCTCGAACTCGGTTACACTCCCGAACTGCGCTATCAATGGAATCCAGAGCGAAACGAATTTGATTTATACGCCCTAATTCACGACCTGCCGCTAGAAGAATCGCTAATGACCGATGAAAAATGTCAGGAGTTTTTCAAGCATTTCAAACACAGCCAAATATATTCGATAGGGTGCGGTAACGCTGACCCCGATTGGCTATTTGCTTGGGGTTTTGATGACCCCCGCCGTCAATCGATTTTAGATTTTAAATTTTAGATTTTAGATTGAAGAATTGACACCGCGGATGAATCCGGGGGCCCCGAACAAAATTGCTTGAGTGTCACGCCAAGCCAGAAGAAATTGAACCTTTACCAGCAGCTAAAGCAGCAGCTTAATATGATAAACGCAGACGGAATTCCATCTGCGTTCATCTGTGTTTATCTGCTAATATCTGCGGTCAAAAAAACGCCCAATCCAACTACTTCGCCGCAGGTAAAGACAACTGAGGCGAAGTTTTAGGATAGCTTCCATTCTCAGAAATCACAGCCGGTTCCTGCGACACCAAAAACTCGCGAATTAGTCTAGCAACTGCTCTTTGAGCTAAACCGCCGACTACTTTCTGCCCCATATTCTGCACTTCTGGTTTCACCAACAACTGCGGAAGTAGCTGCAATACTTTCGTCCCGTCAAAACCCGGAGTTGATTGCAAAATATCCCAAATCCGTTTGATGTGTTCTAGATTATTTTTTTCCGTTGGTGAAACCACAGGTTGATTTGCCTTGACTCCAAACCATTCGCCCACGACTGCTTTGGCGTTAGCAAAAGCATTGCTCGAAAGTGTGTCGAGACTTTTGACTAATTCCAGGACAATACGATCGCGAATGAAATCTCCTCTTTCGGAAAATAAATATTCTAAAGCTTGGTTCAAGATTTGGCTGACATCGTAATCCTCGCTCTCGCGGGCATTGTTGAGCAAGTTTTCTAAGCGGTTCCAGCGGAATTCCCCGTGTTTGAACAACAAGTCTTGCAGGGATGCTCTCAATTCCGGTGCGGGGTCGCTCAACAGCCGTTTTGCTACGTAAGGATAAGCTTTGCTCAGCACTTTGAATTCAGGATCTACATTAATGGCAATCCCTTCTAAGGTAACGAGCGATCGAATAATCAAAGCATAGTAAGCTGGAACTCGGAAAGGATATTCGTACATCACCGCCGAAAGCTCGTCAGTAATGCTTTTGAAATTTAGTTCAGCAACGCTAGCACCCAAAGCATTGTTAAAAACGCCCGCCAAAGCTGGAATAATTGGCGTCAAATCCGTGTCTGGTGTTAAAAACTCCAACTTCACGTAATCTTTTGCCAAACCTTCAAAGTCGCGGTTCACCAAATGCACTACAGCTTCTAACAGGCCGTACCGCTGATAAGGTTTTACTTCGCTCATCATCCCGAAATCGAGATAAGCCAACTGACCGTCAGGAGTTGCCAAAAGATTGCCGGGATGCGGGTCTGCGTGAAAGAAACCGTGTTCTAGAAGCTGTCTGAGAGAACACTGCACCCCTACTTCAATTAAGTAAGGAGCATCAATTCCTTGAGCCTTGACTGCGTCTAAATTAGTGAGTTTGACCCCGGTGATCCACTCCATTGTTAAGACGCGGCGGCCGGTATATTCCCAGTAGATGCTGGGAACGTAAATGTCTTTGATGTGACCGTATAGTTGGGCAAACCGTTCGGCATTTTGACCTTCGTGGGTGTAGTCCATTTCTTCGTAAATTCGCTCGCCCAACTCGTCCATAATGCCTGCGAGGTCGCTGCGAATTATTTTGAAGTTTTTTTGTGCCCAAACTGCAACCCGCCGCAGGATGTAGATATCTAAGCCGATGTTCTCGGCTAAACCTGGTCGCTGCACTTTGATTGCGACTGTTTCCCCGGTTTTGAGTTTGCCTTTGTAGACTTGTCCCAGGGAAGCTGCGGCGATCGGATCTGGTGTGATTTCGGCGTAAATTTCCTTTGGGTGGGCGCCCAATTCTTCTTGGATGAATTGATATGCTACTTCGTTAGGAAACGCTGGCAATTGGTCTTGCAGCGTTGTTAGTTCTTCTAAATATGCCGGCGGTACTAAGTCGGGCCGTGTTGAGAGTGCTTGTCCTATTTTGATGAAAGCCGGGCCGAGTTGGCTGAGAATTTCTCGCAGTCTGGCGGCGCGACGCTTTTGGTTGGTGGCCCTGTTGCCTGTTTTGCCGTCCAACCACACACTGAGGGCAAAGCTAAAAAATGTCCAAACAACGCTCGACAGCCGTCCCCACACTTGCAGGGGGCGATTTCGGTACAGGGCGGAGATCGCCACAGGATCGTAGCGCACAGCATCTCCTGCCAACTCGTAAGCTATGTCTCTGGCTG
The DNA here is from genome assembly GCF_036702495.1 of Microcoleus sp. C2D2. Classification (NCBI taxonomy): domain Bacteria; kingdom Bacillati; phylum Cyanobacteriota; class Cyanophyceae; order Oscillatoriales; family Microcoleaceae; genus Microcoleus; species Microcoleus sp. C2D2. The sequence continues at coordinate 30,922 of NZ_JAUBTO010000048.1, forward strand.
ATTTGAGCTGTTCGGGAGTTGCTGTCGCACTCTCTAGTTCTACTTGTACTGCTTGCAGGGGAACTGTTTTTACCTCTTGGAGATTGCCGAGTGCAGGGTGAGTCCCTGAATTTGAGTAACTTAGGGGGGTGGCTGGCGATACCGTCTTGACATCCATAAAACTCAGACCTGTGAAGCATTGTAAAGACATTGTAACAATTTGTTGCCTTCTCACCACTGCTTTGAGGCATAAAACCGAAGGCAGAAGGCAGAAGTCATTAGTCATTAGTCATTAGTCATTAGTCATTAGTCATTAGTCATTAGTCAGGAGGATAAAGGATGAAGTCCTATTCTCCCCATCTCCCACTCTCCCACTCTCCCACTCTCCCACTCTCCCCCTCTCCCACTCTCCCCCTCTCCCACTCTCCCCCTCTCCCCCTCTTTATTCGCCGCCGGCTTTGAAGAGTCGATCGCGAATTCCTGACAATTGCGATTGGGTGGACACGGGCGATCGAGGTTGGGGCATTTCGGTATCGGGCCAGTTCGGTAAGTCGTAACAGGGACAGCACTCCGGGGCCATTCCGGCATCGCGGAACACTACGGGCATAGCGCAGCGCGCGCAGGCACTGATTTCCCATGCTGGTGTCAGCAGTTGGGCAATTGTTTCGTTTGTGCCTTGCAGGTAGCAGTCTCCGCTGTCGGGCGAGAGGATTTTTTGCCAGCATTCTTCAAATTCGCTGCTGTAGCGATCGCCCGCAATTACCGATTTGGGCAGCAGCGCTTCGGAACCATTGCGAATTAATACTTTTTTGCCTAACTGAAACCAGTAAGCAATATATTTTCTCACTTCACTCTCTGATGCCATAATTTTTAGTCAACCCGTTAACTAATTGGTGATTTTAGACTTTCAATTGGAAATTTGCACTCTTTCTCAAGAGACATTTTATATTTTACATTTTTTCAAATTTTGGCTATTCCTCGTGTCAAATTGTTGTGCGGGTTGCCCGAGAGAGTATGCTTTTTGAGTGATTTATGTGAGTATTGAGTTTTCAATCTTAGTTAGGATCGTACCTGATTTTTAGTTAAAATTGTCGATCGGGAAACCGAGATTTTTTCTCCCTTGTCAATTGCGACTCCGGCTGTTAATTTTTCCCAGCAGGCGGCAGCGGCGTACCCAGAGAGCTCAGATTCAAGGCGTAACCGCCGGTGGCGAGATAAACAGTATCGGCGATCGCCCCGATCAGGCGCACGAGAGTACCGAGGCGATCGCGAAACAGCCGCCCCGCCGGATAAGCAGGCACAACGCCCCATCCGGTTTCTTCCCCTACCAAAATTACATCGGCCGCCGCCGACTTCAAACTAGCGAGCAAATCTTGCTGCGCAGTAGCCCAAACTGCCGCTTCTTGTTCCAAAAGATTCGCCGTCCAAGTTCCCAGCGAATCAATCAAAAAGCAATCCGACGGCAAGCCTGCTCGCACAACGGCCGATAATTCGATCGGCACTTCTAGAGTTGTCCAGTTGATTGGACGGCGCTTTCGGTGCTGTTCGAGGCGGCGGAGCCACTCCCAATCGGCTTCATCAACCCGGCCGGTAGCCACATAGATTACTTGTTTTCCCGAACCCGCAGCCAGAGTTTCGGCCCATTCACTTTTGCCAGATCGGGCCGGCCCAGTTACTAAGATTAATTGTCTCGATGCAGTTGGTTCTGAGTTAGTCATTAGTCATTAAGTAGGTAAGCGCAAAAAAACAATAATATCTTGTAGGGTCAATCGATTTTAGATTTGAGATTTGAGATTTGAGATTGAAGCATTGACAAGGCCCAAAAACGGATACCGTGCCACGTACTTAAGTCGTGGAAAGATAAAAATTTTAGAGCCTAGTTCAAGCTCCCAGATTTATCTGTGGGGTAAATCTAAAATCTCAAATCTCAAATCTCAAATCTCAAATCGACTGACCCCACGGATAAATTCGGGGGGCAAGTTTCATCGGATACAGGTTTTTTATTTCTGGACGGATGAATCCGGGGGCTTGTATCCTGGATGCTTTCGGTCAAGTAGGGATCCGTTTAGCCTAGGATCTATACTACGAGAGAGTTGATGAGTGCTCTCACCAGCCCCTCCATGTAATGTTTATTTCTACCCACTTACTTAGTAATTAGTCAGCAGTTAGCAGTCAGTCGATTTGAGATTTGAGATTTACTCCACCGATCGATCTGGGAGCTTGAAGTTGAGTCTAAAAAATTGGGCGGAGCGCGAATCCTGTCGGAAACTTGTATCCGTTTTTGGGGGGGGTCACATACTAGGGGTTAAACACAATTGGCAATTCCCAGTTGCCAATTGCCAATTGCCAATTCCCAATTCCCAATTACCAATTATGATTTAAACTGCCAACTACCAAATGCTTTTTAAGCGATAATAGCATTGATGAGACAATATCAGAGTAAGTCGATCGCTCTCCCAGCATTTGCCAAGCTGTTATTTATGCCACAACATCCTCAGATATCAGCGATAATTTGCACCCACAACCGTCACACCTATCTAGGTGCTGCGATCGACAGCTTGCTGATACAGGATTTTCCCGACAACTTTGAAGTAGTAGTAGTGGATAACGCTTCTAGCGATTATGCCAGCCCGGAAAGTTCCACTTCGCGCACCCGGGAGGTGGTAGAGGCAAGACTGGGCGATCGCCGCCTCAAGTACGTCTGGGAGCCCGAAATCGGGCTGTCAGTAGCCCGGAACACCGGCGCAAAGGAAGCTCGCAGCGAAATATTAGCTTATCTCGACGACGACGCTGTTGCTGAGCCGAATTGGCTCAGGGTGCTGCACAGCGCTTATCAAAGCAATCAAAAACTCGCCGTAGCTGGTGGCAAAGTCAATTTGCTCTGGCCTTCGGGAGTCAGCCCGCCCGAATGGCTGTCACCGGGATTGGCCCAGAACTTGGGAGTTTACGATTTGGGGGAAAGTTGCGTTTGCGTGACTGCTGCCGGTTTGACTCCCAGGGGTGTAAACTACTCAATCCGGCGCACTTTTCTCGAACAAATTGGCGGCTTCGATGTCAAACTCGGTAGAGTCGGCACCAAATTGTTGTCAAATGAAGAGTTGCGGGCCACAGAATTAGCTTTAGAGTTAGGTTGGCAAGTAGTTTATCTACCCGAGGCCCTGGTGCTTCACAATGTCGCCACAGAACGGCTCAACAAAGCTTGGTTCCTAGAGCGCGGGTGGTGGCAAGGCATCAGCGAGTGTTATCGCGAACAATTGTCCGATCGAGCCGGTATTGCTCAGCTTGGGCGAGGGGGTGAAAGAATATTGAGGGGTGTCTGGAAGTCTTTAAAATATATTAGAGATCCGGGGCTGCGTTTTGAAAATTTCGTTTTTGCCTGGGGTCAAATCGGTTATTTGAGCGCAGCCATCCGCGGGCTGATTTTTGCACCGAAATTGACCAGCAGGCCTTAGGCTATAGGCAATATCCCTCGCTGCTCAAGTTGTCGGCGCGGCTGTGCAGATCGCACTTCATCTACAAAAACTCGACCGCATTCAGGTTCAAGCACTCGATTATGACATCTAGTTCATCCAAGATTCCGGTTTCAGTTCTCATTCCGGCAAAAGACGAAGAACTTAATCTACCTGCGTGTCTGGCCAGCATTGCCAGGGCCGATGAAGTTTTCATGGTTGATTCCCAAAGCAGCGATCGCACGGTAGAAATTGCCATCAGCACCGGCGCAAAAGTAGTGCAATTCTACTTCGACAACCGCTGGCCGAAAAAGAAAAATTGGTCTTTGGACAATCTGCCCTTTCGCAACGAATGGGTATTAATTGTCGATTGCGACGAGCGCATTCCCCCGGAACTTTGGGACGAAATCGCCAGGGCGATCGAAGACCCCAATTTTGACGGCTACTACCTCAACCGCAAAGTCTTATTTTTAGGTCAGTGGCTGCGTTACGGCGGCCGATATCCCGACTGGAATTTGCGTTTGTTCAAGCATCAAAAAGGCCGTTACGAAAATCTCGGCACTGAATCCGTCCCCAATACTGGCGACAACGAAGTTCACGAACACGTCATTTTAGCCGGTCAAGTCGGCTACTTAAAAAATGACATGATCCACGAGGATTACCGCGATTTATTTCACTGGATAGAACGGCACAACCGCTATTCTAACTGGGACGCTCGCGTTTATTACAATATTCTTACGGGTCGCGATGACAGCGGCACTATTGGCGCTAACCTATTTGGAGATGCAGTGCAGCGGAAACGATTTCTCAAAAAAGTTTGGGTGTGGCTGCCTTTTAAACCAATGCTCAGATTTTTTTTATTTTACTTCCTTCATTTAGGCTTTTTGGATGGGAAAGCTGGCTATATTTATGCAAGGCTATTGAGTCAGTACGAGTATCAAATTAATGCAAAACTTTACGAGTTGCGTTCTTGTGGCGGTCAGTTGAATCTGGCACAATCTCAGCCGCCTTTGTCGCCCTCAGTAGTTATCAGTCAGGAGACTGAAGTTAAATTGCCGTGAGAATATCTGTTAGTCAGCTTGGAGTGGACGAAAGTTCGTGTAGGCGCGGTTTCAACCGCCGAGTCCCTCTTAGTCTCAAGCGAGAGGGACAAAAGTTTGTGTAGACGCGATTTCAACCGCCGGGTTTGTTGAGCTAATTAATACTTAACTGAATGCCACTAGCTAAGATACCTAAAATTTTACCTAAATCGTTGATAAAATATTCCACTAAATCAATTTCGATCGTCTGTTGTGTTAATTTCATAAATTTCCAGTTAGTACCGGTGGTAACGGTACCGTAAATCACAGGAATTTCGTTGCCTTCATTTTCATTAAAAATTTGCGCGGCCAACATTTCTGCTACGCATTGTCCCAAGCCAGCCAAAATATTTTCTTTTTTAGCTTCCACGACGGTAATAACTGGCGCACTAACAAATAAAAGTTCAGGTGATTGACTGATGATAAAATCACAACTGCCGTTTAATCCTTATTCTCTGCTTTCTATCCCCTAATTCTGTCAGAGTAGGCTGTTTCTAGATTATTTTGCGTGCTAGCCCAATTTTCGGGAAAGGCTTCGCGGGTGTAGACGGTTAATGCAGCAGTGAAAGATGCGATCGCCATTTCGATATTCTCTGCTTTTTCTCCCCTAATTCTGTTAGAGTAGGCAATTCCCAGATTATTTTGCGTGCTAGCCCAATCTTCGGGAAAGGCATCGCGGGTGTAGACGGTTAATGCAGCAGTGAAATATGCGATCGCCATTTCGATATTCTCTGCTTTATCTCCCCTAATTCTGTCAGAGTAGGCAACTCCCAGATTATTTTGCGTCCTAGCCCAATCTTGGGGAAAGGCATCGCGGGTGTAGACGGTTAATGCAGCAGTGAAATATAAATATGCGATCGCCAGTTCGATATTCTCTGCTTTCTCTCCCCTAATTCTGTCACAGTAGGCAGAAGCCAGATTATTGTGCGTCTGAGCCCATTTTTCGGGAAAGGCATCGCGGGTGTAGACGGTTAATGCAGCAGTGAAATATGCGATCGCCAGTTCGATATTGTCAGCTTTCTCTCCCCTGATTCTGTTACGGTAGGCTTCTCCCAGATTATTTTGCGTCGCAGCCCAATATTCGGGAAAGGCATCGCGGGTGAGGACGGATAATGCAGCAGTGTAAGATGCGATCGCCATTTCGATATTCTCTGCTTTGTCTCCCCTAATTCTGTTACTGTAGGCTGCTGCCAGATTATTTTGCGTCCCAGCCCAATATTCGGGAAAAGCTTCGCGGGTGAGGACGGTTAATGCAGCAGTGAAATATGCGATCGCCAGTTCGATATTCTCTGCTTTATCTCCCCTGATTCTGTTACTGTAGGCATTTGCCAGATTATTTTGCGTCCTTGCCCATTTTTCGGGAAAGGCCTCGCGGGTGCGGACGGTTAATGCAGCAGTGTAAGATGCGATCGCCAGTTCGATATTCTCTGCTTTATCTCCCCTAATTCTGTTACTGTAGGCTGCTGCCAGATTATTTTGCGTCGCAGCCCAATCTTGGGGAAAGGCATCGCGGGTGTAGACGGTTAATGCAGCAGTGTAAGATGCGATCGCCATTTCGATATTCTCTGCTTTATCTCCCCTAATTCTGTCAGAGTAGGCAACTCCCAGATTATTTTGCGTCCTAGCCCAATCTTGGGGAAAGGCATCGCGGGTGTAGACGGATAATGCAGCAGTGTAAGATCCGATCGCCCTTTCCAAGTTACTCGCACGATCGCCTTGAGGATATTGTTGGTAAAGATTCCCCAGTCGCCCCAAAGCAGCCGCCTCTCGCAGGCGATCTTTCAAATTCCTAGCAATTTCTAAAGACTGCTGATAGGGTTCAAATACCCGTTCCCACAATCCTAAGTCACGGTAAATATCACCTAACTGTAACAAAGTGTCCGATTGCGCCTGGCGTAAGTTCAATTTTTCTTGTAAGGCAACTGACTTGTCAAAGAAATGAATTGCCCGATCGATCTCCTGTGAATAATCCTCTGCTTGGCGCGTCTTTACCCGATTTGCATAAGCATTAGCAACTCGATTGTATAGGGTTGCTAATGCAGGAGTTTCCCTAGCTTGTTTCTCCAGATTTTCAACCTGTTCTAACAGTTCATCTAGGGGTAAACTCAGTCTTCTCTCTGGATCGATCAGCAGAGAACTTTCCCCAGCCCTGTTAACCACACCCGTTTCTGGCACCGCAGGCGACACAAATCGAAATACCCCACTCCGCCAACTCCAAAAATCCGGCGCTTCCAGACTCAAGCGACTCAGAATATTTGGTGTTACCCAAAGTACGATCGGAAAAGGAAACTCCCGCAACCCCTCCCGCGTCCATTGCAAATAGCCGAAAAAACGCCTTAACTCGGACTTATGGTTAGAGTCAGCTTGTGACACACTATCCCTCAAAGCCTCCGTTCCCGTTACAGTAATTGCGGCTGATGCGTGGGGCGCTTTTAACTCTGGGCGATCGTTGACAAGTTCCTCCAACGCCGCTCTCAGGCTAGGTTCCTTTTGATTCAAAACCGCGCGATAACAGGGGATATGGGCAGCAAGTTCTGCCTCGTAACGATTAATAATCTGGGTTTGAAAATCTCCCGGTTTACAGGAGGCAATCAACAATGACAATACACCTTGACTTGCTTCAATTAAAGAAACAAGGCCATCGTAACTATCCTCATTCATCGATCGAGCGTCCACGATCTCACTGTTGAGCATTTACCCCTCCGATCCAATTAGTCCGCGCCGCTGCAATATTTCCTGAACTACTGGATGGACTCCAAACCACAAATCGTCGTTGCGATATTCTAAGATGTAGAGCGTGTGCAATAAATCTAGGAAATCCTGATCCATCCCATCTTTGGGTAAATAATTTTGGTAGACATCCACTAGAATTTGATAGCGGTTTTGTCCCAAGGGTTCTGTTAAATTAATCCGATATTCTTTAATAGCGTTTTTCAAAATCTCAGATGTAATTATCAAATCTTGCTTGTCGGGTGTGCGGCGTAACTGCTTCAAACATAACCCACAGCACTGACTAGCCAAACGAATAAATTCTCGCAATGCACCACCACTTTTGACGATCATCATCTGAGTTGCTTCCGGTTCAATCAACTCCTTGGGGATTCGCCTGTAAAGAATTTGCTCAAATACTTTTACCGCTTCTGGGACAGGAGAGGCATTTGGAACTCTATCTTCTCCACGGGGAAACAACTTTGTCGCCCACATGGATTGAATCTTATTATTGGTGGCATTCTGAATAATTCCTCGCAACGACAGATCTCGTGTCGCTGCCATTGGCATTGTATAAATAATCCTAAATTCAGGCTGAAATAAGGCACTAATATTATTTCGATAAACACGATCGACAATCTCTAGATCGAGTTTATCAAGATCGTCAATCACGACCATAATTTCTTGTCCGCACCCCGATTGAATCGCGCTAGCGATATCGTTAATGCGATCGACCAATTCGGAAATACGTCTCGAAAACTCAATCGTAATTTCCTCACGAATCACAGAGTTTGCTTTCAAAGTTGCTTTCAACTTGGCAAATAATTTCACAAACCAAGCATTTACACCAGCTTCTCCACTCGTTTGTACCTCAATGCTAGAATCAACTGAACTTCCCTCTGTTCGAGTATGTTTACTAAACCACTGATAAAAAGCATCTTTTGTTTTAGGACCGATTCTGATATGGCGTTCTTCTGCTGCTTCCATAAGCTTTACTGCCATAGCAAACAAAATGGTGACATGATTCACATCTGACATTTCAATCACGTCAGAGATTGAAAAGAACACTACAAAGTAGCGATTCTGGGTGTTCTGGCAAAATTGAGCCAGCAATGTCGATTTACCTGACCCACGATGCCCCGTAAAAATGATTTTGTTATTGTCTGGTGAGCAATCTTCAACCAAATGATCCAATTCTTCTAAAATCTCTGTGCCATATTCCACATGAAATTTATTCAGTTGCTCTCGGGTGATCAAAGGAAGTAACGGAAGATTCTGGAAGGCTGTTTGGAAGGATTCCAGCCGGTTGTTGGTCATAGGGAATATATATGGAGTATAACTCTTAGTTTATCACGATGCCCTGTAATCTCACCCCTCTACTGCTAATTCTTGGCTTTTCTTTTCCGGTCTCTGCCAACTGTGCCGCTACTTTTTTGCAAACTTCCACAAACCCCCAATCCAGCAATTCTAAATTATCTTGTAAAATCTGTGCTTCCTCACCGTTGGGGCAATTCAGCAGGGTGTCAATTAATTTCAGATAGGCTTGAGCGCGGTTTTCTTCCATTGTGTGGAGTTGTCAATAACGCCGCAGTTTATTTTATCATGATTAGGGGTGGGTTCTTGGGTTTACTTGACTAGATTTTGATTTTTTACCGCTGATGTGGGCGGATATACGCGGATGGACGCGGATGATGTGTTGTTATTTTATGGGTTTTTATAGGGAGGGAACAAGCTGTGTTTTGGCTGTGTTGAGTTGTTGACGAGATTTTGATTTTTTACCGCTGATGTGGGCGGATATACGCGGATGGACGCGGATGATGTGTTGTTATTTTATGAGTTTTTCTATGAGGGAACAAGCTGTTTTTTGGCTGTGTTGAGGTGTTAATTACGCGGCAGTTTATTTGGGCATGATTAGGGGTGGGTTCTTGGGTTCACTTGACAAGTTTTTGATTTTTTACCGCTGATGTGGGCGGATATACGCGGATGGACGCGGATTAAGAGAGGTTATTTTATGAGTTGTTCTAGGGATGGAAAAAGCAATTTTTCGGCGCTGATTTTTGGGCAATCGCAAGGTGGTTGGGTTGCGGATATTGCTGATACTTTGCCTAGCAGCATTTGGATGCTTTCGATTAGCAGGGGTAGGGTTAATAATATTATTGATGCTGATACTAGCAAGCTAATTAAGCCGTCCGCCCAATTCCAGTGCAGCCACGCTACGGCGATCGCAGCTAGAATTACTCCAACTGATGAAAATATGTCGGCGACTGCGTGCAGAAAGGCGCTTTTGAGATTTAAGTCGCCGTGACAGCAGGAATGCAAGCAACAAGCATTGATTGAGTTGATGCTTAAACCGACTATGGCGGTAATTAACATTGGGAGTCCTTCTACTTCGGGGGTTGGGGACTGCAAGCGGGCGATCGACTCGGCGGCTATCCACAGGGCGATCGCTACTAAACTGATACTGTTAATTAAAGCAGCAATGATTTCTCCTCGTTCAGGGATTGGCGATTGGGCGATCGTACAATCTACGGATTTGCTTTTGCCTTTGACTGAGGAGTACCAAGTGGCTGTCAAAGTTATTGCTAAAGCTGCTACATCTGAAAAAACGTGACCCGCATCTGCTAATAGGGACAAACTATGAGAATTAAGTGCGGCCATTAACTCTGCGACAAAAAAGCTGCTAAGCAGTACCAATGCTGTTTGTAAAAGTCGCACTTTGGCAATCTTGGGATTTGGATTCTCGCAATGTGCGATCGCCTTGGCGTTTTCAGAGTTAAAATTGTCCCTAACTGGAAATGTCATGCAGCAGTCCTTAAAGCTAAACTCGATTTTAATTTAAACATTAGATGACTTATTATACGCCAACTCCCGACCCGGAACCGCAAAAGCAGATCGCAAATTCCCCAAATCCTGAAATAAACGCTCATCCAATTAGCGACAATGGGCCAAATACTTTGACAGGTGAATCTTTGGTTGATTTGCAAAAATACAACCAATCAAATTTCGATCGGGGAAAGCCTGGTTGGCTAATTTTGCTTTGGTGGTTGGTGCAGGCGATAGCATTTCCCCTCACTCCACACCCTTTTAACGGTATCAGAAGCGGGTTGCTGCGGTTATTTGGAGCGAAAATAGGTCCCGGTGTGATTGTCCGCCCTACGGCTCGTTTTACCTATCCTTGGAAAATTGAAATCGGCGATTACAGTTGGATCGGAGATGATGTTGTATTGTACAGTCTCGATCGAATTGCGATCGGCAAACACTGCGTCATTTCTCAAAAAAGTTACCTCTGCACCGGCACTCACGACCCCCAAGACCCCGCCTTTGGCTTAATAACAGCTTCTGTGATCGTTAATAACGGTGTTTGGATTGCCGCCGACTGTTTCATTGGCCCTGGTGTCGAAATCGGTGCCAACGCTTTAATTGGAGCTCGCAGCAGCGTCTTTAAAAATATGCCTGCTGGCTTTGTTTGTACGGGTAATCCCTGTCGCCCGCGCGATCGGCGAGAAATTAACAAAAGTTTGTAGTATGGACTTCAAATTCTGTTTCAGCCGAAAAAGTCGAAGCCTTCATAACGATAGCTATCAATTGCCAAACAGACATTGCACCCGGAAGCTAAGCAGCTTGGCTAGCTTGTTGGCGAATAGGAATTTCAATGACGAATTCTATGCCCTTTCCTGATACAGGCTGGCAGTATAACCTGCCCCCATGCTTTTCAACGATAATTTGGTAACTGATAGATAACCCCAAGCCAGTTCCTTTACCGATAGGTTTGGTGGTAAAAAAGGGGTCAAATAGCTTCTGTCCTACGGTTTTGCAAACTCCCCGACCGTTGTCACTAATATGAATAGCAACCCAATTATCGTCAATTACTTTTGTAGAAATCTGAATGCGGTTCGGGTGTTGTTGGATTTCTGCAAAGGAACGCTGCTGGTTAGATTCATCCAAAGCATCAATGGCATTAGAAATAATATTCATGAACACTTGATTGAGTTGTCCGGCATGGCATTCAACTTGTGGAAGCTGACCGTACTCTTTTATTAGTTCTATCTCAGGATGGTCTGGTTTTGCTTTTAAACGATGATGCAGGAGGGTGAGTGTACTATCAATTCCTTCATGGATATTTACTGTTTTTACCTCTGCCTCATCCACGCGAGAAAAAATTCGCATAGACTTGACAATCTCCTGGATGCGCTGCGTTCCTAAGTTGATTGAGTTAAGAATTTTTATAAAATCTTCCTCCAGAAATTCCAGTTCTATTTCATCTATTGCTGCTTGAATCCGAGGGGTGGGCTTTACATAATCTTCTTGATAGAGCTGTATAATTTTTAGTAAGTTATGAGCGTACTGTTGGGCATAATCCAGATTGCCCGCTATAAAATTTATAGGGTTATTAATTTCATGAGCAATGCCAGCCGCCAGTTGCCCTAAGCCGGACATTTTCTCGCTTTGGATTAACTTAATTTGCATTTGTTGCAAATCCTCATATGCTTTGCTGACTTCTACAACTTTTTGCTCCAATAACAGATTTTTTTCCTCTAATTTCTCCGCTAGAACATGAAGCTTTAAATGCAGCTTGACGCGAGCTAATACTTCCTCCTGTTGGAAGGGTTTGGTAATATAATCTACAGCCCCAAGCTGAAACCCCTCAACTTTATTAGCCGTATCCGAGAGAGCAGTCATAAATATAACGGGAATGTGTGTAGTTTCTGGATTAGCCTGTAATCGACGACAGGTTTCAAATCCATCCATCTCTGGCATCATGACATCTAGCAAGATTAGATCTGGTAGAGCATATTTGACTCGCTCTAGTGCCATCTTTCCAGATTTTGCGACCCGAACTTCAAATCCTGCCTGACTTAAGGCATCAGATAAGACACCCAAGTTGGCTGAATTGTCATCAACTATAAGAATCGTACCATTTGGTTGAATTTCCGACTTCATAAACCTTACTTGTAGGATTGAATAAACCTTAAAATCTCTTCGTCTTGAAAGTCCTTTGCCATCTGATGCAATTTTTGAGCAAAGGGAATGTATTTGGGATCGATTTCTTCAAGTAATACCGCCTGCTTAACTATTTCTCGGAAATTTCCTTTCATGGCCAGCTCGTATAGTATTTCCATGGACGTAGCAGGCGGGGAAATTAGCTCATTGGTGTCTGAGCCGATCGCCAGTGGAGCTTCATTAGCTTCGTAAAGCCATTCCAACTCAAGATACTGTTGCAATTTTTGCAGGAGTTCCGTTGCTTGAACAGGTTTGGGAATAAAGGTGTTGGCTCCTGCCTCTAAACTTCTGTATTGATCGGTTTCAAATACGCTGGCAGAAGAGACAATAATGATCAGGTCTTTGAAATTTTCCGATTCTCGAACCCGCTTAATTAGCTCGAAGCCATCTACTTCGGGCATTAATAGGTCCGTAACGATTAAATCTGGCTGCACCTCTTGAATTTTTTCCCAGCCTTCCTGCCCATCGTTGGCTTCAGACACCTCAAAGCCGATCGGACTGAGCAAATTGCTAATTACCGAACGGTTAGCCCATTTGTCATCAATAACCACAATTTTAGGTTGGCGGTCTTTGATGCCGATAATCTGCCCGCGATCGTCGATTTGAGATGTTTTCACCCATTCCTCGGCTTGAGATATATTAGCATCGAACCAAAAAATACTGCCAACATTCATCTCACTTTGAACCTGAATGGTACTGCCCATTAGTTCTACAATCCTTTGGCTAATTGCCAGTCCCAATCCCGTGCCTTCCGTCTGCCGTCTGCGATCTCCTACCTGCTCGAAGGGCTGAAAGATAGCTTGGAGTTGATCTTGTGCAATGCCGGTACCTGTATCCCGTATTTCAAAGCGAATTTTTCCTTCTGCTGCAAAACTGACTATAAAAGTGACACTGCCCTCATCCGTAAATTTAATAGCGTTGCTTAAAAGATTAATTAACACTTGTCGCAAGCGTTTTTCATCCGCACAAATACCGATCGGGAGTTCGGGGCTTGATGGAAAATGGAAGTGAATTCCCTTAATTTCAGCTCGGATGCGACACATCTCTGCTACACCTTGCAGGAACGCCGGGAAATGAAAATCGGTGGGCATGAGTTCCACTTTCTGGGCTTCAATCTTCGACAAATCGAGAATATCATTGATTAAGGTCAGTAAATGGGAACCGCACTGATAAATAACATTAATGCGCGATCGCTCTTCTTCATTCAAGAATTTGGAACGCTGAAGAATCTGCGCGTATCCCATGATGCCATTAAGGGGAGTCCGCAACTCGTGGCTCATGTTAGCAAGGAATTCACTTTTTGCCCGACTTGCTGCTTCTGCTGCTTCCTTGGCTTTTGCCTGTACGATTTCTGTTTGTTTGCGATCGTGGATATCGGTACAAGTGCCAATCCACTCCCGGATGCTGCCATCTTCATCCAGAAGTGGTACCCCTCTAGCTTGAAAATAACGATAGTTTCCATCCGCAGAGCGGATTTGATATTCTATCTCTAACAGGGTTTTTGTTTGCACTGCTTCCATCCAGACCTGATTCGTTCGTTCCCGATCGTCGGGGTGAATTGCATCTAACCAACCCAAACCAACCATCTGAGCTTCGGTTTGTCCGGTGTAAGCTCTCCAACTCGGTAGATCCGGGGCTCTTCCTTCAGCATCCGCTGTCCAGACCATTTGGGACGTAGCAGCGATTAGCGAACGATAGCGTTCTTCGCTTTGTTTGATCGCATCTTCCGCTTGTTTGCGATCGTGGATATCGATGGAAGTGCCAACCCACTCCCGGATGCTGCCCTCTTCATTCAGAATTGGCACCGCTCTAGCTTGAAAATAACGATAGTTTCCATCCGAAGAGCGGAGTCGATATTCCATCTCATACAGGCTTTTCCTTTGCACTGCTTCGTTCCACACCTGAACTGTTCCTTCGCGATCGTCCGGGTGGATTGTATCTAACCAGCCATAACCAACCACCTCAGCTTCCGTTTGTCCGGTGTAAGCTCTCATACTCGGTGTATCCTCGCATCTTCCTTCCGGATCCGTTATCCAGACAATTTGGGAGGTGGCAAGGATTAGGGAACGATAGCGTTCTTCGCTTTGTTCGATCGCATCTTCGGCTTGTTTGCGATCGTGGATATCGGTACAAGTGCCAATCCACTCCCGGATGCTGCCATCTTCATTCAGAATTGGCACCGCCCTACCTTGAAAATAACGATAGTTTCCATCCGCTCCCCGGATTCGATATTGTATGTCATACATGGTTTTCGTTTGCACTGCTTCCATCCAGACCTGATCCGTTCGTTCCCGATCGTCCGGGTGAATTGCATCTAACCAGCCCAAACCAACCACCTCAGCTTCGGTTTGTCCGGTGTAAGCTCTCATACTCGGTATATCTGGGCATCTTCCTTCAGCATCCGCTGTCCAGACAATTTGGGACGTAGCAGCGATTAGCGAACGATAGCGTTCTTCGCTTTGTTTGATAGCATCTTCGGCTTGTTTGCGATCGTGGATATCGCTGCAAGTGCCAACCCACTCCCGGATGCTGCCCTCTTCATCCAAAATTGGTACTCCCCTAGCTTGAAAATAACGATAGTTTCCATCCGCTCCCCGGATTCGATATTCTATGTCATACAGGCTTCTCGTTTGCACTGCTTCCAGCCAGACCTGATTCGTTCGTTCCCGATCGTCGGGGTGAATTGCATCTAACCAGCCCAAACCAACCACCTCAGCTGCGGTTTGTCCGCTGTAAGCTCTCCAACTCGGTAGATCCGGGGATCTTCCTTCAGCATCCGCTGTCCAGGCAATTTGGGATGTGGCAACTATTAGCGAACGATAGCGTTCTTCGCTTTGTTTGATCGCATCTTCGGCTTGTTTGCGATCGCTAATGTCATTATTAATTTCGAGTTGGGCACAAGGCTTTCCTTCCCCGTCGCGCTGTAATGTCCAGCGACTTCCGACAATAATATGCCGGCGATCGCGGGTGGTGTGGTAAAGTTCTCCTTCCCAACTTCCGTCCTGGAAAAACTCTGCCAATACGGTTTCTAACGGTGTAGGGAAGACGGTTTCCAAGAATGTGTGAATGTACTGTCCTACTACTTCGGCTTTTGTCCAACCATAGAGCTTTTCTGCACCTTGGTTCCAGTAGATGATGCGGTCATCCATATCCCGAATAATGATAGCATCGCTAGCTAAGTCGAGCATTTCTAGCGTTTGGCGGAGTTTTTGCTCGGCTTGTTTGCGAGCGCTAATATCTCGTGTTGTGGCGATGACGCCGACGATGTTGCCCTGATTATCCCGCCAAGGAGCCTTGGTAGTGAAAAAGGTGGTGCTGGTTTCACCAGAAGAGACATCTTCCTCGTAAGTCTGAGCGATTCCTGTTGCGATAATTTGGCGATCTTTTGCCATAATTTCACGGGCAATATCCGGCGACCGTAATTCTAAATCATCTTTGCCGATGATTTCCTCAATTGGCTTGCCCAAGAAGTTTGCCAGATTGGAGTTAAGGGCAACATGACGCCCTTCCCGATCTTTAACCACAATGAAGTCGGGTGTACTTTCCAAAATAGAGTTTAGCAGTGCGTTGCGTTCGCGCAGATCCGCTTCGACTTGTTTGCGATCGTTAATGTTTCGTGCTGTGGCGATGATGCCGAGAATATTGCCCTCAGCGTCCCGCCAAGCGGCTTTTGTCGTTAAAAAATAACTGCTGCCGCTCTCACCATTAGAAACCTCTTCTTCGTAGGTTTCAGTAGTGCCTGTTTCCACGATCTGGCGGTCTTTTGCCATCATTGGAACGGCGCTAGCAGGGGGCAGCAGTTCCGAATCATCTTTGCCCAGGATGTCCTCAATCGGTTTACCATAAAAATTTGCCAGGTTGGAATTGACGGCAACATGGCGGCCTTGCCGGTCTTTCACCACAATGATGTCTGGCGTACTTTCCAAAATAGAGGTCAGCAAGACGTTGCGATCGCGCAAAGCTTCTTGAGCTTGGAAGCGATCGGTAATATCTGTATTAGCCCCAACCCATTCCCGAATTGAACCATCGGCGTTCAGAATTGGTACAGCACGACAACTCATGTAGCGATATTCCCCGTCATAGCGGCGCATACGAAATTCACCTTCATAGGGGGTTCGATTGCCAAGGGCAGCCGACCACGAGCTAGCAACGATCGCGCGATCGTCTGAGTGGATCGTGTCTAGCCAGCCCCATCCCTTGTAACGATCGAAGGTCTGTCC
This sequence comes from Microcoleus sp. C2D2, assembly GCF_036702495.1. NCBI lineage: Bacteria > Bacillati > Cyanobacteriota > Cyanophyceae > Oscillatoriales > Microcoleaceae > Microcoleus > Microcoleus sp. C2D2. The sequence goes on from NZ_JAUBTO010000048.1 coordinate 47,359, forward strand.
TGTAAATGCAGTCCAAGTAGGTTGCTCGATAGCCACGAAGCCGTCTGCATTGGCGATCCAAATAATTTGAGCGGTGGCTTCCGTCAAAGATCGAAATCGTTCTTCACTTTGTTTGAGGACATCTTCTGCGGTTTTGCGATCGCGAATATCCCGCGTAATACTGGCTATCCCTATAGGTTCATTAGTCTCTGGATGTTTAATCAGAAATAGGGTGTAATCTACCGGGATAGGTTGACCTGTCACGAAATGTCTGAAGCGGTAATCACTCCGCCAACCTCCCTCTTTCATCAGCGCAGGCAGAATAGACTGCTGTACAAAGTCCAGATCTTCTGCCATAAAGAAGTCGGTAATGTGTGTGGTTCTGGCTTCGTCCACACTACTGAGTCCAACTAAATCCAAACCAGCCTGATTCAGGAGTAGAGGGCGACCATCCATTGAGGCAACACCAATAAAGTCACGGCTATTTTCGATTGTTGTAACAAGCAATCGCCGTTCTTCCTCTGCTTTTTTGCGATCGCGAATATCCCGCGCAATAGTGGAAATAAACTCGACTTCGCCCGCTTCCGTTTTGTGGGCGATCAAAACCTGGGAGACTGGAACTTCTTGCCCATCGCGTGACAAAAATAGGATTTCACCAGCCCAGGTACCCTCTCGTAAGGCGATTGGAAAGACTTCGTCGCGGAATTTTGCCCTTGCCGAGGGAGCTAAGACAGAATTTATACTAAACTGAGATCCTGCTTCCTCTGGAGATATCCCCAGCATTTTCTGTCCGGCTTTGTTGAGGTAGATGTTATGCCCACTCGCATCTGCAACTCCTACTAAGTCGGAAGTTGCTTCTAGAATTGCCGTCAGTCGTGCCTGCTCTTTCTCTGCCCGCTTGCGATCGCTAATTTCAATCACAATAGCACCAACACCAAAAACCAGCCCATTTTCATCGCGCAAAGGATAGTAAGATGCTTGCCAGTAGCGCAGGATGCCTGGTTGTTTCGGCGTTTCACCCGCTACTTCATAGTCGAGAATTGGCTTGCCCGTATCCAGAATTTCTTGCAGCATTGGTTCCAGAGTCGCAGCCAATTCGGGCAGCACTTCACGCAACAACCTACCAATATGGTCTGCCACGCAAATGCCATTGAGTTCGGCCATAGCTTCGTTAATTTGGACGTACCGGAGTTGGCGGTCTAAAATCATCATTCCGGCATTCGCAGCAGCAAAAAAAGCCTCGAACTGGGCCTGTCGCAATACCTGTGCTGTTGTGCTCTGTTGCTGTGGCGGTTGGGTTTTCTCTGGTGGGAATTTGGTCATGGTGGCTCGTGCATTTCAGCTTTTATTCTACAACTTCTCTCCAATTGGGCGATCGCAACAAAAATCTTGCCTCCAATTTTGGTAATCAAGAAAACGTTCAGTAGCGCGACCATTAGGCTTAAAGTGATATTGATACCTGTGCTACACTATTTGCGTTTATTCTTAGGATGTATCGCCAAGCATTTATATTACTCATCAATTATATTGGTAGGAGGCTAACTATCTATTCTGGGAATGTTCTCAATTTCAGTTATATTCAGGAAAATTTTAGTGAGATATTTTCAGCTCTAGACAAAACTTACGCACTGGCACAGGGGTAGCAATATCTCTGGCACCAGTTAAAGTCATTGTCATACTTGGATATCTTGACATTTCTATTAAATCTTCATCTCCTTAATCCCTACTTAAGTTTATAACCGGACTTCAACAAAAAATCAGTGGCAAGTATGATAAAATCGAATAGGGTTAACTTTGACTCAAGCTAGTAGAGGGTTCTGGTCTTACGAAAAAGCGGCACACTAACCGCAGGCATGGGAAGACAATATATCCTAGAAATTGGCAAGAGGGATAACGGCGCACTCTGAGTAACCACACATCTATGTAAGGACTTCAGTTTTTTATTACCCTAAAAACAGGTCAAAAGTTCGTGGTAACGACTTCAGTCGTTTATTTTTCAACTTGGCACTAAGTACGTTAGTTCTTAGTGCCAAGGGCTTAAAAGTTGACTACACAAAAGTTATTTTATTCTCCAACTAAATTGAATACAATACCCGAAGAATTATTGACAGAAATCTCCCAAATTTTTACAGCGACCTTATTTAAAATAGGTGAGAATCCTGTATCGCTGCAGTCACTTGTGGAACTGATTGTATTGTTCATAGCTATCCTCCTCATATCGCGTTTTTTTACAGGCTTTCTTAAGGAACGCTTGCTCGTCAGACTGGGAATTGACGAGGGAAACCGGGAAGCGATCGCAGTAATTATTGGCTATTTAATAGTAGCTTTGGGAGCGATCGTCGCCATCCAAAGCATCGGCTTCAACCTCGCTTCTTTTGCAGTCGTTGCGGGGGGATTAGGAGTCGGACTCGGCTTCGGAATACAGGATTTAACAACTAATTTTGTCAGCGGCTTAACGCTGCTTTTAGACAGACCTGTGAAAGTCGGAGACTTTGTGGAATTAGAAGGATTAATGGGAATCGTCAAAAAAATCTCGATTCGATCGACCATCATCCAAACCAATGACGACTCCAGCGTCATAGTTCCCAACAGCAAAATGATTAGCGACAAAATTGTTAACTGGAGTTACGAAAACTCGCTACTCTGTCTGCGAGTTCCCGTAGAAGTAGCCGAGAATAGTAACCCGCTGCTAGTGACAGAAACTCTGTTAAATATTGCTTACGCGGAAGCGGGAGTTTTGTACGAACCGAATCCGAAAGTATTGTTTGTCGAGTTTGGCGATAATAGTTTTAAATTTGAACTTTTAGTTTGGACGGACAGGCCGACTCAAAGAGAAGTAATTAAAAGTTCTTTGAATTTTGCGATCGAGTACAATTTCCGCCACCAGCAAATCGAAGTTCCGTTCAATGACCGAGAAATTTATTTGCAAAATCCCGAAGTTCTATTGTCAAGGTTCAACAAAAAAGAAACGGCAACTGACATCACGAACAGTTCCTCAGAAAACGAGCAAAAAATGCCGATTTTTTCACAGGAACTGAAAAAGCGATCGCCCCTTAGCTGTTTGCTGCGAGAGGTGGAATACTTTGAAAATCTGACGGATCTCGAATTGCGGCTATTGATTGAAGTTGGATACCGCAAACGGCTGCGACCGCAAGAATTTTTATTTCGCGAAAACGACCCGGGAGATGCTTTTTACATGATTCTTTCAGGTTCGGTCGAAGTTTTTGTCGAAGCTATTGACAAACATCTGAATAACCTCGGTACTGGTGAGTTTTTCGGGGAACTTTCTTTGATGTTGGGAATACCCAGAACTGCTTCGGTGAGAGCTTTGGAAGAAACAATTTTGTTTGCGATTAATAAAGAAGGTTTCCAGAAAATTATAACTGAACAGCAGGATTTATCGGAACAAATTATTCAACAGATAGTCAAACACAAAGAAGAGTTAAGCGAGAGACAGCAGCAACTGCGAGAAATGGAATTGGTAGATGCAGCGGAAGACGATGAAAATCCTGTAGAATGGGTGAGAAAACGGCTAAAAAATCTATTTACTGTTTGAAATAATTTCTATGACGCGATTTAGGAATGAGAATTAAATAACTTCCACAAGTTTGTGGGATGGGCGTCCCGCCCGTCCAAAAAGGACGGGCGGGA
>NZ_JAUBTO010000049.1:0-50309 GCF_036702495.1 Microcoleus sp. C2D2
AGCGCCTAATTTTTAGATTTTATAGCCAATTTTTATAAAATTTATTAACTTTTTTACATACTAGGTTCGGTAGAGCCAAATAAAGATACAGATGTAATTGAGTAGTTTAGACATACTATCTAAAGCATTCCTAGTGTAGAAAAGGCGACTCATATTTTCTTGAGTCCGATCGACCTAAGTGCATCCTCCGCCATCACCTTAACCTCCGAATAGCCAGCCCTGTCAAGAGGATAAATAAAAATTTCGGGGGAACTGCGACGAAAGATAGCTGGTATTGATTAAAAAACCTGATTTTCGCAGCTTCCTCGACCTAACGGGCTTGTCCGGAGACCGCCGGCCTGGAGGCGTTGGAATTCGGGAAGAGACAAGGTAGGCTGTTTCAGAGCATAAAGAGTCAAGAGTTGAGGCTGGAAATAATATTTGAGAGATTTGTGCAAAAAAGTCCCATCCGCATCAGGGTGCGAGGTCTGACAGATCGTGTATTTAGCAGTGAGTGACGATCGCATTTAATGTACCGCTAAACGAAGCAATGGCAAAATTCGAGCCTAGTAGCACTGACAAGCGAATTTCTTGATGGTACAAGTCCCCGGATTTATCCGTGGAATCAATCCAAAATCGAAAATCGAAAATCCTCAAGCCCCCGCATTTATCCCTGGGGTCAATCTAAAATCTAAAATCTAAAATCTAAAATCGATTGACGGCGCGAAACTATGGGCTAGCTACCTTGCCAACTAAACAATCTGGAACCATATTTGTGCAGCAGCGGCGTTGCTGACGATCGCACTCTGCGGCGCAATATTGAACTAATTTCACCTTTTCTAACTTCGATCCTTCGATCTGCGTTGCCGGTGCCGCAAACCTTCAATATCAAAAGTCTCTTCAATTTCCCATTGAAACTTTCCTTCTCCCATGACGGCCGCAATCTTGGAACTCGCGATGGGGCGAGAACCTCTGGCAAGTCTGGACTCTTGGAATCCATCTCCTTTAATCGTATACTGGATGTCATAGTCACGGCATAACTGTTTCAATCTCTCAATCTTATCCAGTGGCAAAGCTCCTATCCATGCCTTATCATTCCAACTCAGTCCGGCTTTATTCAACTGCTCCTTAACAGGATAAGTTTTTCCATAAATAACAATATTAACTCGTTGCTCAATGCTTCTCGACCCTGTTAAATTAACGCTGCTTTCAATTGTTTGCCGTTGTTGAACAGTCTGTTGGGACGGATTTATTAACGGGTGTTCCCCACCGAAATTAGCAGGAATTTTGCCCCAAGCTGAAGTATCCCACTTCAAGACAGCATTGGTGTAATTTGTATTTTTTAGCCAACTTAATGCCCTTTCAATTAAGTTAAATATTTCTTCGTTATTTTCACTGGGTTCCAAGTTTGTCCGCACATTCTTGCTTCTAACCCACAGAATAGCTGTTTCCGAAGCGGAATAAATAGGTATGTTCCTACCTTGATTGTTGAGATGAGCTAGGGCATGAACAATTGCTAAAAATTCTGCGAGTTCCTTCGTGCCATTTGACATGGGACGCTTGTGAAAAATTACTTCCCCGGTTGCTGTATGCACGCCTCTGTATTCAACATCACCCGGATTACCAATACATGAAGCCTCGACGCAAATACTATCTACGATCGGTTTACTTACAGGCATAATTTTTCCTCTTGCCTTAGCTTGATATTTCCCACAAACAAAATTGGTGAATTAGATTTATAGCAAACTATAAAAAACATTGTGACCTCATGCCAAAAATTCTGCGTCTGCTTCCTCAAACTCGATATTTGTCAATCCTAAATCGGTAACTTTTTGCTGAGCTTGCCGCAACATTCCCGCAGCAAAGTCAGTTCCCAACACACTGCCAGCAGAACCAACAGCCTCCGCGGCCGCAATCGCCGCTAAACCTGTTCCGGTGGCGATATCTAGAACAAGCTGGCCCGAGCGCACTTTTGCCAATTCTACTAACCGAGTTGCAGCTTGTTTTTGACACTCTCCGGGAGTCAACGCCACGGAGATTCTTAAGACCACAATTTGAGTCTTAAAGGCGATGCCAAAGCACCTCTACCGATTCCGCTTAGATCGAGTCCAAGCATTATCGCTACTTTTCTACCAATGTTCGCCGCAGCGTTGCAATCTGCATTAATTAGCCAACCTTGAGCTGTCCGGTACAAACCGCGCTTAACTCGTTTGCCACTAGGAAGCCACCCTTCGGGTTTTTCGCCGATTTTAGGTAGCAAGTCATTATCGACAAACGAAGCTTTAGACGAATATGATTCTTCAGTTTCAACAAACCTTAAACCGTATTGCCCACACAGTTGAGATATTCTATCCTTCAGTCTGCCCGTAGGGATTTGCACAAATTTTTGATTAGTTTTGCTTCCCATATTGGCAGACTCTTTTTGTCCCTTATTCCAACCGAAAATAACCGTCCCTATTCGATTTTTCAAGCAGTGGTCAATTACCTTTCTTGCTGACTTGTTGACGGCATCTCGCATTTGGCGATTCCGTCTCTCGGTCAAGCCAGCCAGCCTTTTAGACCAGTAGCCGTTAACTTTTCCTGACCTTAGAAAAGCAACCCGTTTGTTGTATCCTTGATTGATGGACTTGAGATGTTTGCCGTCAACAATAAAACTTGTGCCAACATTGCTCACACAGGTTAGCCAGTTATCCACGCCGTGGTCAATTGTCAAGCATTTGGTAGGGTCTACATTTGCTTGGACATCTTCTGTTTTGTAAATTAATTCCAAGTAAAAGCAGCCGTTACGGGGAAGAATCCGATACTCTCGGATCGCTTTAAAATCTAGATTGGATGGCATTGGCAGGAAAAACGCATCTAACCCGAACCACGATTTAACCTTGCTTCCCAAGGGAAATCGCAGCATTCCATTTTTAAGTTTTACTGACCTTCCCGTAAATGTTACAAGTGCCATTCCACCTTTACGATATCCTGGCAATTTAGGGTGCTGTGTAACTGTCTCATTTTTAATTCCTTTGAGTAAGCCCATAAAAGACTTAAAAGACTCTGCTACCCCCGTCAAAATTTGCTGAGCTGTATCTGAATAGAACGCTTGATAGTGCAAGTTTCTATTCTCAGTCCCCAAAACTTTGTGCAACTTGGCGCGGTTCGCAATCTTGCCAGTTTTAAAGTATATCTGGCGAGAATAGTAAATACCGCAATTAGTAAGCTTTGCCGATTCGGAACACAGATACTCAAGAACTGCTTGAATATCTGAATCAGCTCGAATTAGATTTTGTTGACAACCAAACATCACTGAATCCTCCTAGGATTTATAATACAGTACAACAAAAAGCCGGATAACTCATTAAGAAATATTTAGAGTTCAGATTAAGAAAGACGAAGAAAAAGCCGTCCTAGAAGGACCGGGCTTCAGCCCTCCGCTACGCTACGCCCAAAATTTTTGGTGAAATTCATTCTCGTAGTCGGGGCGGTTGTTGAAGTCATTGAGAATCTGCCGTTTGTAGGCACGCAAGCGAGTCAGTCATGCCAAATTACTGGTTTAACTTTCTACATTGTGGCAGTTATGGTCGATCGCGACTCTCGTCCCCGGTGACATCAGTCAGCAATCTCTACAATGCCCGCAAATGTATGCAAAACCGCTACCGAGTATCAACTCCCCGGCAACAAACACCCGCCCAACTGGGCTCGCGAAGCTGTAATCCGCTACAATCTGTGTTTGGTAAAGAATTTTTACAAGTTCACAGCCCTTTACAGCCTTTTCGGCTTGTACTACCCAACCTGCGTGAAAATATGGATTTTGCTACTCTTGCCGCCCAGCTAAATGCTGGAACTATCTTGCCAGAGGGAATTGTCATCATCACCCTCTTGGTGGTTCTCGTCGGCGATTTAATCGTAGGCCGCAGTTCCTCGGGTTGGACTCCCTACGTTGCCGTTGCAGGTTTGCTGGCCGCCGTCGCTGCTTTGTTTTTGCAGTGGGATAACACGGATACCATCTCGTTTCTGGGCGGTTTTAACAGCGATGCCTTGAGTTTAGTGTTTCGCGGAATTATCGCTTTGACTACGGCTGTCACTATTTTGATATCCGTCCGCTATGTACTGCAAACCGGTACTGCTTTAGCGGAATTTATCGGCATTTTGCTGACCGCTACTTTGGGGGGAATGTTCCTCAGCGGCGCTGATGAGTTAGTGATGATTTTTATTTCGTTGGAAACTCTGAGTATCTCGTCTTATTTGCTGACGGGTTACACAAAACGCGACCCGCGTTCCAATGAAGCTGCTTTGAAATATTTGTTAATTGGGTCGTCTTCTTCGGCAGTGTTTCTCTACGGGCTTTCGCTGCTGTACGGGTTGTCTGGCGGCGAAACTAAGCTGAGTGCGATCGCGGCTAACCTTTCTACTGTGAATGAAGGTCAATCTCTCGGTTTGGTGATTGCTTTGGTTTTTGCGATCGCCGGCATCGCCTTCAAAATCTCTGCGGTTCCCTTCCACCAATGGACTCCTGACGTTTACGAAGGTTCTCCTACACCCGTTGTTGCCTTCCTTTCAGTCGGTTCCAAAGCAGCCGGTTTTGCCCTAGCAATCCGCTTGTTAACAAGTGCTTTCCCCGCACTTACCGAACAGTGGCACTTCGTATTCACGGCCTTAGCCATTCTCAGCATGGTGTTGGGAAATGTGGTTGCCCTCGCCCAGACTAGCATGAAGCGCCTTTTGGCTTATTCGTCGATCGCCCAAGCCGGTTTTGTAATGATTGGTTTGGTTGCAGGCACAGAAGCCGGTTACTCCAGCATGATATTTTATCTGTTGGTTTACGTGTTTATGAACTTGGGCGCTTTCGCCTGCATCATTCTGTTCTCCCTGCGGACTGGAACCGACCAAATTAGCGAATACTCGGGTTTGTATCAAAAAGACCCGCTGCTAACTTTAACGTTGAGTATTTGCCTGCTTTCTCTCGGCGGAATTCCGCCCCTGGCTGGATTTTTCGGCAAAATTTATCTGTTCTGGGCAGGCTGGCAAGCTGGACTTTACGGCTTAGTTATCCTCGGATTAATTACCACCGTGGTTTCGATTTACTACTACATCCGCGTTGTCAAGATGATGGTAGTGAAGGAACCTCAAGAGATGTCAAACGCGGTGAAAAATTATCCCGAAGTTCGTTGGAACCTTCAGGGAATGCGGCCTTTGCAGGTCAGCGTTGTACTCACGTTAGTTGCGACCAGTTTGGCGGGAATTTTGTCTAATCCTTTGTTTAATTTAGCCAACGATTCTGTCACCAAAACTCCCATGTTGCAGTCAGCATTGAGTCATGTTGTACCGATTTCGGCGGCGAAAGTTGAATCTAATTTGTTGTCTCGCCGGGATTAATTTTTCCTGGTTTTGAAATATTGAAACGCGCCTAGCTTTACTTTGTGAAGTTGGGCGTTTCTTTTTTGGTGTGATATACTGTTAAGTAGGATTTTTAACCGCAGATGTAGGCAGATTAACGCAGATTAACGCAGATTAAGGTTAGTACAGAGGCAACAATGTTAGTACAAAGTAAGAAAAAAATTTATTCTCCAGATGAGTACCGGGAGTTAGAGGAAACTGCTGAGTTTAGAAATGAATACCGCGATGGAGAAATTGTACAAATGAGTGGTGGTAGTATTGATCGCAGCCAGATCATCGGTAATATTTATGCGTTCTTAAAATCTGCTTTGCGGGGAAAGAATGCCAGACCATTTATGAGCGATTTGCGGTTGTGGATTCCTCGGTATCGACGCGGGACTTATCCAGATGTGATGGTAGTTGAAGGAGAATTAGTTTGCACAGAGGGACGGAAAGATGAAATACTCAATCCTGTGCTGATTGTGGAAGTGCTTTCTAAGTCTACCAAGGATTTCGATCGGGAGGATAAGTTTCGGTTTTATAGATCGATCCCTGAATTCCGTGAATATGTGTTAGTCAATCAATCTGAGTTTTTAGTCGCACAATATATTAAAACAGAATCAAATGAATGGTTGTTTCGGGAATATGAGGGAGAATTAGCAATAGTTTCCTTCGCTTCAGTGGAAGTGCAAATGTCGATGCTCGATATTTATGAGCTGGTCGTATTTGAAACCCAGGAAACGGAAGTACAAGAAGAAAATTAATGCTATTGGGGGATGCGAATATCAAGAGTCCCGACTGCTGAATCAAATTTATTCAGTTGTAATCGAGATTGTTACCAAGAAGTCGGGGATTGGGTTGGTTTGCACCACAGTTTCAAAAGTTAAATTAAGAGTAAAATTAGATGAATGTAATTTGGTTACTGTTAAAAGCTTCTTGGTTAAATGTTTCCATCGCCATACTCACAGGCTTAATCAGCGGCGGTTGCAGCGCTATGCTAATTTCCTTAATTAATCGGGCAATCAGCGACAATTCCAATGGTAATTTAGTCTGGTATTTTGCGGGATTAGCAATCTTGGCTCTTTTGAGTGGCTTTGTATCCCAATTTTTGTTAATCTACCTTTCTCAAGAAGCTGTTTACAATCTGCGGCTGAGTTTGAGCCGTGGCATTTTGTCTACTCCTTTGCGGAATTTGGAAGAGTTGGGCGCTAATCGCTTGCTGGCAACTCTCACAGATGATGTGGGAACGCTTTCTAATACTATATTTTTGATTCCTTTTCTCTGTGTTGATATCGCCGTTGTTGTCGGCTGCTTAACTTATTTAAGCACGATTTCGGGTACAGTTTTTGTTGTTGTATTTTGTTTTCTGGTGCTGACGATTGGCACGGTGCAGTTGTCGATCAATAAAATGCGAAAATTCTTCGATTTAGCCAGAGAAGAACAAGATATATTGTTTAAGCATTTCCGCAGTATTACTGATGGAATTAAGGAACTAAAACTGCATTCCTTGCGCCGCCAAGAGTTTTTTACGGAAGAATTGCAGGTGAGTGCTGATGCTTCCCGCAATTATAACGTGACTGCTTTGAATACTGGTGCAGTTGCGATCGGAGTTGGGCAGTTGCTGTTTTTTATGCTGATGGGTTTGTTGTTATTTGTTGTACCCAAATTTGTGCCGGTTTCTACTCCGATTTTGTCAGCTTACATTCTGACAAGTACCTATTTGATGTCTCCGTTTCAGAATATTTTGGAAAGGTTGCCGGCGCTTTTTCGTGCTAATACTTCTGTGGAAAAGATAGAGAGGATGGGTTTGGCTTTGGCAAGTCAAGCTGAGATAAATTCAACGGTTAAACTGCCTGACACGGCTCAGTGGGAGACGCTGGAGTTAAATCGAGTAATTCACAGCTATCCGGGAGAAAAAGAAGACAGCAATTTTAGTTTGGGCGAGCTAAATTTGAAGTTTCATCCGGGTCAATTGGTGTTTATAATTGGCGGGAATGGCAGCGGGAAGTCTACTTTAGCTAAGTTAATCACTGGTTTGTACATTCCTGAATCGGGAAAAATTCTCCTAGATGGTCAGCCAATTACTGAGGAAAATCGAGAGTGGTACAGGCAGCATTTTTCTGCGATTTATTCGGATTTCTATCTGTTTGAAAGGCTTTTGGGGATGACTAATCACGATTTGGACAAGCAGGCTGCTGAATATTTGCGAGAGTTTCATTTGGAAAATAAAGTTCAGGTGAAAGATGGAGTTTTGTCAACTACGGCTTTGTCTCAGGGACAGCGAAAGCGGCTGGCTTTGCTGACGGCGTATTTGGAAGATAGACCGATTTATTTGTTTGATGAATGGGCTTCGGATCAAGACCCGTTTTTCCGGGATATTTTTTACAAGCAGTTGCTACCGGAGTTGAAGCGGCGGGGGAAAACGGTGTTTGTGATTAGTCACGATGACCGCTATTTTGATTTAGCCGATCGCGCAATTAAACTAGATTACGGTAAAGTTGAGTATGACCGATAAAATGGATAAGTACCGAATTGTCGAAATTTTGACAAGCGAATTTCTTGATGGTACCCGCCACGTGATTTATCCGTGGAATCCAAAATCGAAAATCGAAAATCCTCAAGCCCCCGCATTTATCCGTGGGGTCAATCTAAAATCTAAAATCTAAAATCTAAAATCGATTGACCGAAAGCCAGGTTTCCGACTTGATGGATTTATACAAAAACGAGTTTTGGAGCGACAAGCGGACGCGGCAGGATGTTGTGAAAATGCTGGCTTCTACTGATGTTATCATTGGTTTGGTCGATGAGTGCGATTAAGAGCGGGATAGCTACGCTTCACGACTAATTGGCATTACCCGCGTCCTCACCGATTTTGTCTACAGAGCGATGATTTTTGATGTCATTATCAAGCCGACACACAGAAAGATGGGACTGGGTGCAAAGTTGATGGATGCAGTTTTAAATCATCCCAAATTGCAAACTGTCGAGCATTTTTATCTTAATTGTTTGCCGAACATGATACCGTTTTACGAGCGTTGGGGTTTCTCGGATGACGTGGGCGAAATTAAGTTTTTGCGCCGAACAACAGGCTGAACTCAGCCCTTTGAAAGCCCCAATTTTTCTCGAATTGCGTCTTCTTTGAAACCTACTAAAACAGCCGTTCCATCTTTAACAAAAAGAGGACGTTTCAGCAGCATCGCATCCTTTGCAAAAGCCTCTACCCACTCTTCGCTAGTCCAATTATTCTTGGACTCGCCCAAAGCGCGGTAAGATTGGCCGGAAGTATTTCGCATGGGTTGAAAACCCAAAGCAGCTACCCAGCTTTGGATTGTTTCGCGAGTCGGCGGCTGTTCTTTTGTGTTAATGAACTCGTAAGTAACAGCGCTATCTTTAAGCCACTGGAAAGCTTTTTTGCAGGTTCCGCAGTTCGGGATTCCGTAAACTTGAATTGACATAATGATTGTTGACTGTTGACTGTTGAATGTTGACTTTTGACTGTTGACTGTTGACTGTTTGCTAATAATAACTAACAACTGACAACTGACTGCTAACTAATGACTAATCACTCCTGACTAATCTAGCTTGTTGAACCCATTTTTGCACGCGATCGACCCCAGGAGTCAAGTCATTGCGCTGCATTGTCGCTACGTGCAGTTTTAAGATTTGTTGGTGCAATCTCTCTACGGGCATTTCAGCTAATTGATCCGCAGAAGCAACCCCGGCGTGAAGTAACAGCCCGCAATATTGACAGCCTACACTCGGAATTCGAGCCAATTTTGCCATCGCTACCCATTTATTAACATCTTGAATGTTAACCTGTAATTGATGCGCTAGTAACGCTTTCGCAGCAGGGGTTTTGGTCATGCGAATTAGTTGTTCGGTTGTGGTGATGCTGCACTCTTCCAGTTGAGCTTGGTTTTCCTTGCTCAATCCCGGTAAGTGTGCTATGGGCCAGTCGCGTACTTGCACCGAAGTTTGAGGAGCTTTGTGAGAAGTTTTCATGTTTTTTTCGGTAAATTTACTTATACTTTAAAGTCTAAAATATCAAATAGTCAAGAGAGGCGATCGCTCAGGTCACGCATTTAACAAAAACCCGACCAACAAATTTTGCCGGTCGCGGGTGCAGCCGCCGGCCCGGCTAATTGCCGTCGCAGTCGCACTTTCAGCCTTTTTGTCCTAGCAGTCTGGCCGTGTTATTGCTGCACAAAATCATGCCGGCGATGAGGACAAAGATGATCAAAAAGGCAACCCAAGAGTTGATAGCAAAGAATAAAATAAAGATGAGACTTTTTCCCAAAAATGACTGCCAAGTTTGCCGTCAGGACTTTAGTGCTTGAATGCCGAGAATGAAAGGACTCGCTGCTTACTGCCAACCAAACTCAAGATAATCGGTTTTTACCCATGAAAATTACACAAAGTGATAAGTTTTTAGCACATATTCTACACCAACGGCGACAAAAACTGGCCACTTTAATTAATTTTCCGACAATTCTCTGGTCTGGCTGCAGCATTCCTCGCAACTATCCGGCTCTGACTTTTCCTTTTCGCGCCAGCAGTCACTTTCTATATTTTGCTGGTTTGCCCTTAGAAAATGCTGCCATTCGCTTAGAAGCGGGCAAATTAGAACTGTTCTTAGATGATGCACCTGCTAGCAGCACTCTTTGGCACGGAGAAATGCCGAAAAGAGCAGAAATTGCGGAACTAATTGGGGCTGATGCTGCTTTCCCAATGGCGCAATTGAAATCGCGATCCACCAATGCAGCAACTATCGCCGTTCAGGATTCTTTCACTCAGTTGCAACAGTCTCAAATTCTCGATCGCCCTCTGGCACCGCCCAAGTCGCCAACCGGACTTGACCTAGAATTAACCAAGGCAATCGTATCTCTGCGCCTGAGCCACGATGCAGGCAGTTTGGCCGAATTGCGTCAAGCTGCGGCTGTCACCATAGAAGCTCACAAAGCGGGAATGGCGACAACTGGAAAAGCTCAAATTGAAGCAGGGGTGCGCGCTGCAATGGAAAGTGTCATCATTTCGGAAAATATGACCTATGCCTATCCCAGTATTGTGACTGTGCACGGGGAAGTCCTGCACAGCGAACATTATCACAATCCCCTACAAACAGGAGATTTGCTGTTAGCAGATGTCGGTGCAGAAACATCAACGGGATGGGCGGCTGATGTGACTCGCACTTGGCCGGTTTCTGGCAAGTTTTCTCCGACTCAAAGAGCGATTTATGATGTGGTTTTGGCAGCGCACGATGCTTGTATTGATTGCATTAGTTCGGGGGTGGAATATCTAGACATTCACCTGTTAGCTGCTCGAGTTATGGCGGCAGGGTTGGTCGATTTAGGTATCTTGCGGGGCAATGTTGACGAGTTGGTTGAAATGGACGCTCACGCGCTGTTTTTTGTGCACGGAATCGGACATTTAATCGGTTTGGATGTTCACGATATGGAAGATTTAGGAGATTTGGCTGGCTATCAAGCAGGGAGAACGAGAAGCAGCCGGTTTGGGTTGGGTTTTTTGCGGCTGAATCGAGTTTTGCGTCCGGGAATGCTGGTATCGATCGAACCGGGATTTTATCAAGTTCCGGCTATTTTGAATAATTCTGAAAATCGCGCCAAATATAAAAATATTGTTAACTGGGACGAGTTGGAAAAATTCGCCGATGTCCGGGGAATACGCATAGAAGATGATATACTTGTTATGGAAGAGGGTAGAGAAGTATTGACAGGGAAATTGCCAACAAAAGCTCTGGAGATTGAAGAGTTAGTTGCGCTAAGTGCATAAGTATCTATGGAATTACAGAGAGCGCCCCCATCTCAATCAAGTGTGAGAAAAAATAAAAAAATATGAATAAAGGTTGGCAAATAAGCCTTTTGATGCTAGTTGAAAAACTTGCCGCGCAAGTCCAAAAATTCGCAGCACGGATACTGGCGCGCACTTTTCGCAAGCGTGTATCCTCGCCGCCGCCGCCGATGCAAGCTGCACCTTTTCCTAGCAATGAAGAAGAGAGGCTAAAAGCACTTTACCGCTACAATGTTCTCGATACAGAGGCCGAAGAAGCTTTTGATGACCTAACAGCTTTAGCTTCTTATATTTGCGGAACTCCTATTGCTTTAGTAAGCTTAGTAGATTCTAACCGACAGTGGTTTAAATCAAAAGTCGGTGTGGAAGCGCCGGAAACTCCGAGAGAGTTAGCTTTTTGCGCCCACGCTATTTTAAATCCCAACGAATTGCTAGTTGTACCCAATGCTCTAGAAGACGATCGCTTTGCGGGCAATCCGCTAGTAACTTCCGAGCCAAATATTCGGTTTTATGCTGGAGCGCCGCTAGTCACTCCTGACGGTTTCCCGATCGGCACTTTGTGCGCGATAGATACAGTTCCTCGCAATCTCACCCCAGAACAGCTAGAAGCGCTGCAGACTTTAGGAAGGCAAATTATCAACCAAATGGAGTTGCGAATAAATCTGACTAAATTAAAGCGCGCACTGATCAAGAACAAACAAGTAGAAGCAAAGCTCCGTTCAACTGACGAGCAAATTGTCAATTTTTTAGAAGGAATGAGCGATGCTTTTTTTGCTTTAGACACCCAGTGGCGATTTAGTTACGTCAATTACAAAGCAGCGCAATTTTTGCAGCGCTCGCCGGAGGAACTTTTTGGTAAAAATTTTTGGGAAGAGTTTCCCGGCTTAGTAAATTCCGTATTTTACGATCAGTATCATAAAGCTGTAGCGAAACAAGTTGGAGTGATTTTTGAAAAATATTATCGTCCCTTAAAAGTGTGGTGGGAAGTCCGGGTTTTTCCGAGCCGCGACGGCATTTCGGTGTTTTTTCACGACATCACCACGCGTAAGAAAATGGAATCGGCACTCAGGAAAGAACGGAACAAAACTGAAAATTTACTGCTAAATCTTTTGCCAGAACCGATAGCCGAAAGGTTGAAGGAGGAACCGGGGGTAATTGCAGACAAGTTTGAAAAAGCAACAATTCTTTTTGCTGACTTGGTGAATTTTACCCAAATTTCTACCACCATGTCTGCAACTAAATTAGTATACTTGCTGAATGAAATTTTCTCAAGTTTTGACGAACTGACTGAGAAGCACGGCTTAGAAAAAATCAAGACGATCGGGGACGCTTACATGGTAGCAGGCGGTATTCCCATTGAACGCCCAGACCACGCAGAAGCGAGCGCCGAAATGGCGCTGGATATGCTAGTAGCAATTGATGAATTAAATGTAAAGCTAGAGGCGAGTTTTGACCTCCGCATCGGGATTAATAGCGGCCCGGTGGTAGCAGGGGTAATCGGCACTAAAAAATTCATTTACGATTTGTGGGGAAATGCCGTGAATACAGCCAGCCGCATGGAATCTCACGGCGTACCAGGTCGCATTCAAGTTAGCTCCTATACTTATGAGTTGCTGCGGGATAAATATGAATTTGAAGAGCGCGGCTCGATCGATATTAAAGGTCAAGGGGAAATGCGGACTTATTTCCTGACGGGCCCAAAAACAGCAAGCGCTCTCAAAATCTGAGAGTAAATAAAACTTAGACTTGAATGTACCTGATTGTTGGGGGAAATTCCGGAGGCTGCGATCGATCGCCTCGAAGAGGCGATCGCCCTGTCGCATAACGGCTGCAGCAGAGCAGCCAAATAAGATTATGCTATAGACAGAGATATCCGAGCAATCCGATGCGCGGTACTCGACGTTATAAAAATACTAAGTTGAAGTCCTAGGAGCCTTTAATAATGGTTCAATTTCATATTCAAACAGATAGCGAAATTCCAGCATCCACCCAACTATTCAATCAAATCAGGTTTGCGATCGCCTCGCGACAATTTCCGCCCGGGCACCGCTTGCCCAGCACCAGACAGCTAGCCATGCAGACGGGTTTGCACCGCAACACCATCAGCAAAGTATACCGACAGCTCGAAAATACCGGACTGGTAGAAGCCCAAGCAGGATCGGGCATTTACGTCCGCGCTCAAGGCCACGAAGGTGGCAGCAAACTCAAATCCCCGATCCTCGAAGAATATCCCCTTGCCAACAAAATAGTCCAAGAAAGTATGGATCAATTGCTGGGACAGGGCTGTACGCTCAACCAAGCGAGGGAATTATTTTTGGCCGAAATTGACTGGCGGCTCAGGTGCAGCGCCCGAGTGGTCGTCACAGCCCCCACAGAAGACATCGGCGTGGGCGAGCTGATGGCGAAAGAACTCGAACAAGCTCTCCGCATTCCCATACAGTTAGTGCCGATGGAAGAGCTAGGTACTTTTTTGGACCAAATCTCTTCGGGAACTGTGATCACCAGCCGATATTTTATCGGAGAAGCAGAATCGATTTCGGCTCCGCGTTCGGTGCGAGTTATTCCCGTAGACATCTACGACTACGGCCAGGAAATCCAGCTAGTTGGGGGTTTGCCGAAAGACAGTTATTTGGGTCTTGTCAGCCTGAGTTCGGGTATGCTGCGATCGACCCAAGTCATCATCCACAGCATCCGGGGAGAGGATTTGCTGGTGATGACGGCCTTGCTGTCAGACGAGTACAAGATTAACTCGATCGTGCGATCGGCCAGAACAATTTTCTGCGACCAACCGAGTTTTGCTACAGTAAAAGCTGCCATTAATGCCGCCAGAGAAGATATTATTCGTCCCCCGCAACTGGTATGCTGCGAAAATTACATCGGCTCTAAGTCGATTAATTTGCTCAAGCGCGAGTTGGGCTTGGGATGATACCATTTTCGATTTTCGATTTTCGATTTTCGATTAAAAAATTGGGAATGACTGACTGCATAATGGTTGGGATATTCTTTAGAGTTACATTCTTTGGGGAACTGGTACAATTCCCAATTCCTGGCTCGGCGTAAGCTGCCCGCGGCGCACCCTAAATAATTAGGTTATGCGTCCTGGACTGAACTTGTAACTTTCAACTTCCACTACCCGATACCGGATACCCAATTGCCAATTACCAATTACCAATTACCCATTAGGATTATCCATGACAATTGAAATCCAACCTTCAATTAATGCTAAAACCGCGATCGAAAGCCGCCGGGCCGCGCGCAGCTTCAAACCCGATCCGATTCCCCCAGCAATATTGGCAGAGATTTTGCGGTTGGGAGTGCGATCGCCCTCGGGTTTCAACTTGCAGCCTTGGCGGTTTATTGTACTTCAAGACCCAGCCAGCAAGGAAAAATTAAAAGCTTGCGCCTTCGATCAGCGCCAAGTGGTAGAAGCCCCAACAGTATTAATCTGCTGTGGCGATCGGCGCGCCACCGGACACGAAAACACCGAAGCCGTCATCGAATTGGGCAAAGCCGCAGGCGCAATGAATGACAATTTAGCCGGTTATATGCGACAAGCAATCCCGCAATTGTTCGATAACCGTCCCTGCTTCGAGTCCCTAGAAACTTGGACAAACAGACATACAATGCTCGCAGTAGCTCACTTAATGATTGCAGCTAAAAGCTTTGGAGTAGACAGTTGTCCGATGGAAGGTTTTGTCAGCGCTCACGTGAAAGAAGCCTTTCAAATTCCCGAAGAAGTAGATGTTTGCTGTTTGCTGCCGCTTGGTTATGCAGCAGCACCTTTAAAACAATATGGCGGGCGTTTTGACGTGACTCAAGTTTGTTACAGCGAAAGTTATGGAGAGGCGTTGCAAGTTGAGATTTGAGAGTTGAGATTTTGTAGCAACTTGAATTTTAAGAGTTAAGATTTGGAATTAATCGGTGCCAAAGTTCAAACAAATCAAAAAGCCAGACTGTTCCGCAATCTCAAATCATGTCCGGTCGAGCGACGGCGATTTTTGTAGGGGCGGGTTCACCAACAATACCTGCCAACAATCTCCCATCTCAAAAACCCGCCCTGACCGAGATATTATGGTTAATCGATCGGACATGATATCAAATCTAAAATTCAAAATCTAAAATCGAAAGTGGTGAGTTGAGAGAGAGGAAAAAATATGACAGTAGCAACGCGACAAAGCAACGCACAAATTCTCGAAGTAAAGTTGCAGCAGCACTTGCAAGCAGCCGGATTTAAAAATTTACCGCTTTATATTAGTTGCGATTTTCGAGATGAATCTTTAACGGTTGTGGGAGAACACCCGCGCAGTTTAGTTCTCAAAGCAAAACCGACTTTTGCGGTGCTAGAAGCGGCAATTCTCGAAATTGAACCCGAAGCTATTCAACAGATTGGACTTTGCCTAAAAATTACCGGGCAAAAACAGCCTTATGCTTTCCATTCTTTTACCATGCACCACCCGGTTTTGTCAAGACCCAAAACAGTGCATTTGTTCAAAAAAACCGAGAATATCCCGGCAGCAGAAACGGGGATAGTCTTAACAGAAAATGCGGCCGAGACGCCGGATGTAGAGGAAAAGATAGGGTTAGGAACGGATATTAAAGACGCGGGGGGTGAAGAATATTTTCCCGATTTGTCTGAGAGTTCCAGCAATTCCGATCCGATCGCCTTTAAGGTAGCTGCAATACCGACAGATATTGCAGACAATCCCTTCAATCCGCTGGATATGGAAGCGGTAACAGTTGCCCAAAAACCCAAGCATTCACCGTTGGCGATGCTGGCTGCTGCTGGAATCGTCAGCATCGCGGCGCTAGTTTTGGCAGGCGGTTATTATCTGCTGAGCCGCCCCTGCGTCATCGGAGAATGTACTGCATTAGCTAATGCCAAACAGTTGAGCGAGAATTCGACGAAGACGCTGAAAACGTCAAAAGTTGCCGACAGCCCCGAAGAAGCGCAGCGACAGTTAAAACAGGCGATCGCCCTTTTAGAACCGATTCCCTCATGGTCAAGTCATCGCGGTGAAGCTCAAAGCGCCCTGGAAAAGTACCGTTCGCAAAATCAACATTTAAACTCTGCGATCGATGCAGCGCGCCTCGCACAGTCAGCAGCCCAGAAAACCCAAAATCCGCCTTATTCTGCCGAGGACGGGCAGGAAGCGCAAGCTCTGTGGCAAAGTGCGATCGCCGAACTCGGAGAAATCCCCACAGACAGCCCTGTTTATCCGTTTGCTCAGAGAAAAACGAAGGAATACCGGAAGAATGTAGCAACAGGAAATCGGCAGTTAAGCACAGAGAAACAAGCCGAAAAAACGCTGCTCGCCGCCAAAAATACAGCCCAAATAGCAGAAGCTCGCGAAGCAGTAGCTCAGACAGCCGAGACTTGGGTTCAAGTGCAAGCAGGTTGGGAAGAATCCCTCGCAATCCTATCAGAAATTGCCACGGGCACGACATCTTACCAACAAGCTAAACTGTTAGTTCCCAAATACGAAACCAAACTTTCAGAAGCGATAGAGCGCAAAAATGTCGAAGGAATTTCGGAAAATGCCTATACTCAAGCTGTGACTTTAGCAGCGGAAGCTCGAATTTTTGAGGGCAAAAACGCCTGGTTTAAAGCATCAGAATACTGGCGCCGAGCTTTGAGTTACGCGGAGCAAGTGCCGGCGGCAACTTCATATTCCCAGAAAGCCCAACCGCTGCTCGCTTCCTACAAAACTTCCTTGCAGGAAGCAGAAGTAAGGTTGCAGGAAGAAAGAAAAGTGCAAAAAGCCCGCACGGATTTAGATAGAACTTGTAAAGGCAACCCCAAGATTTGCGACTATACTGTTAGCAAAGATTTGATTGCCGTGCAGATGACTCCTAATTACGTGCAGAAACTGCAACAAACTTTCATCCAAGCGGAAAACAACAACTCTACTAAGACTCGCCAAGCTGTAGAAAAGCACGTTCAAACTTTGCAAAAAGCCTTGGAGGCGATCGCAGAAAACGCCAAAATCCCGCTGCAGGTGTACGATGCCGAAGGCAAGCGGATTGGGAGTCACGAACCGAAGTAAGCTGTTACGGCATTTAATTTTAGTTTTTGGGGCGGGCTAGGAGCAACGCCCCACTCATTGTTTCAAGAAACATGATTGTTGCAATTAAATGCGCGCTAACAACTTATATCATGTCCGATCGATTAACCATAATATCCCGGTCGGGGCGGGTTTTTGAGATGGTCAATTATTCGCAGGTATTGTTGGTGAACCCGCCCCTACAAAAATCGTGGGATGGGCGTCTCGCCCGTCGCTTATAGACGGGCGAGACGCCCATCCCACAGGCTTCTGCAAATTATTTAATTCACGCTCCTTTCTTTATTCGAGATTTAGATAATCAAGCTGACAGTTACTGCGTTGCGGAATATGGGTATGATTGCTCAAGATTTAGAGTCAGTCTCCGGGGTTCGAGCGAGCCTTTCATAGCTGCATTCAGCAACGCCGAAGACCTATAAGTTATTCAGTTTTAAGAATAAAGGAGACTTGTTGACGAAGACCAAGTAGCAAATGGCGAGGGCTGAACCTAGTACACCTAACGTTCTACGGATTTGTAGAACGCGGTTAATTTCACCTATGAGTTCATTCATTGCTTTTCCCTGCTTCGCCCCCGTCTGCTGGAGGCACGCTTTTCGACCTTTTCCGTGGCTTGGTTGCCACGTAGACAATCGGTGTAGCCATCTGCGCCATTCTACCAGCTTCCGCAACGAAGTCCCTCTCCTCTGATGAGAGACTTTTGGATATCAGAAGCAAAAATTTTTGGTTCACGATACTCCTGATATTATACTAACGCAACGAAGGACTTGTGTCAAATCGGTTTTCAGGGATTTACTGGGGGATAACCGAACACCTTTTAACGAAGAGAAGGTATTGAGCAAGCCTGTTCAGAACACGATCGAGCCTGTTCAGAACAGAGCGATCGACAACCTAAATTAGCAATTATTATTGGTACACCCGACAGAATGCGGGAAGCCTGGGTTTTGAATGGGTTTATTCCATCTGATCGAGAGGAAAAACAAATCCTTAAAGAGATAACGACACAATTGACGTTTAATCCTTGCGAGGAGTCACACAGACTACGCAACTCATTGACAGAACCCGATCGCCTTAGAAATCCTAAAGTAGTTGTCGAAAAGCTAACAGGTGGCAGAATGGAGCGCGAACAACAGTGCTGGGAAGAGACGCCTCTGGAATATTTGCGAGAAAAAGGTGTTGATACAGGCTTAACAGCCTATATTAAGGAAATCGAGGAACGATTAATTCCAATCATTGGATATGCTGAGTAATATCATGTCCGGTCGATTACCCTGATTCCTGTAGGGGCGGGTTCACCAATAATATTTGCCAAAAACCGACAATCTCAAAAACCCGCCCCGGCTATGTATTATGCGCGATCGATCGGACATGATATAAAAGAGTAATTTAACACAGGACACCGCAATGCCCTGTGGTAAGAGTGCGGGTGCACAACCAACGCCGCGAATTTCTCTGGGTTCATCGAGATTTTGTGAAAGAGTATTAATTCTAGGGATAAATTTCAGAGAGAGAGTCCGGCTTGTTCGAGTTGTTGGAGCACAATCTAAAATCTAAAATCTAAAATCTAAAATCTAAAATCTAAAATCCATTGACGGCGGCCCCCCATTGCGGCTACGCTGTGAAATTAAGGTTGCTTTGCCTGAAGATGAAGCAGCCCGCGTCGCCCGAAAATCTAGTTGCACTGCCCAAAGCTGCTGGAACAGCAATGGACAGCTAACCGCCAAACTGTTCACGCCAGTCTGGAGGCTGATTGAGAATCTTAGCATTCTCTGCAGCCGCCCTGCTTGTCGTTACTGTGCGGGGCGGCTGGGTTTTTGGGTTTTCCTCGAAAACCAAAAACCAGGAGACCATATTATGTCACAGGAATTCGTGCCTGAGGATAACTCGTTCGTTAGCCCAGCCCTCCCAGACGATCGTCCAAACTCCGACTCAGCATTATCCGAACAAGAAGTCGTGCGGATATCGGTTGTCGGTTCCCGCAAAGCCGTGTTAGAAACCATCCACACTCTATACAAGCTGGGATTTGCCGCTGTCGGGGATTGGAGTAAGTTGCAGCCAGGCCCACAGCCGGGACAAGTTGTCAGTGTCCTGATCAGGCGATCGGGCAAAGCCTAGAAATAAGCCTAGCCTCACAGGCGATCTCAGTGGGCGGATAAAATACACGCTACGGCGATGAAATACAGGACACGGCAATGCCGTGTCCCTACCCGATATCAGTATTTCCAGCAATTTCACCCGCAGTCAATCCAGATTGAAAAACTTGTTGCGCTGTCAATTTCAACTCGGGAAAAGCTGCGGATTCGATGTTGTCATCTCCCCGAAATTGACTAACTTCATACTCACCATCAACCAACCGATAAATCGAAATAGTCGGTTGCTTGGGATTGCCAATAAATCTGCGACCCCCCAAACCGAGATAATCCACAATCCAATATTCGGGAATGCCGATTAGTTCGTATTCCCCTACTTTTCTGAGGTAGTCATCTTGCCAGTTAGTGCTAACTACTTCAACAACGATCGGAATTGATGCGCCTTGAGTCACAGTGGAGAACTTTTCCCAAAGAGGTTCTGATGCTAAATTGGTTTCATTTAAGATCAGAACATCGGGGGAATAAGCTGATTCGTTTTCTGGCGACTTAACTAATGCTTGTTTCGGGATGAAGTACGGAAGGTTTAATCGATCGAATTGCGCGCTCAATTTTTTGGCTAAAAAACCTATAACTTTCTCATGCTTTCCTAATGGCTGTGACATTTCAACAATCTCTCCGTTGTGCAGTTCATAACGTCCGTTTTCTGGTTTCCCTTCCGCAAATTCTTCAAAAGTTAGCGGTTTAACTGCTATTTGAATCATGGCTATTCTCCTTAGTGATGACTGGGGCGGGCTAGAAGCCCACCCCACAAGATAACTCACTCTTTGTGGAACAGGCATCTTGCGCGGGCTAGAAGCCCACCCCACAAGAAAATTTAAGTCTTGTGGAACAGGCATCTTGCCTGTTGGGCCCACCTCACAAGAAAGCTTATGTCTTGTGGAACAGGCATCTTGCCTGTTGGGCAAGAAAGCTTATGTCTTGTGGAACAGGCATCTTGCCTGTTCTTAAAAATACTGCGGGTTTAATAGATAAGCTGTCTGGCATCTAAATTATTTTTTTCGGGCGGGCAAGATGCCCACCCCACAAGAAAATTTAAGTCTTGTGGAACAGGCATCTTGCCTGTTCTTAAAAATAGTGTTAGATGCAAGTTCCTACCTACATTATATTACCAATTATCAATGCCCAATGCCCAATCACCATTTGATCAATTGTGCATCTTGATTGAAAAACTTCCGCGACAATCCCTCAGTCAACAGCAGAGTTGCGATTACAGTTGCCAGCGCTAACACAAACATAATCAAAATCTGGTAAGATGCTGCATCGAGAGGACTGACACCGCTCAGCATTTGACCTGTCATCATCCCGGGTAAAGTTACGATTCCTACCACCGTCATTGTATTTAAGAGCGGGATTAATCCAGCTTTGATCGCATCTTTGCGGTACTGCTTTACTGCTTGCTGCGGCGTCGAACCTAAACTTAAATGGGTTTCTATTTCTAACTGGCTGCTATTAACTGTACTCACAAGTCTTTCGCCCGCGATCGCCCCGGAGTTCATGGCATTGCCCAAAATCATACCCGCTAAAGGAATCAGGTATTGCGGTTCGTACCAAGGGTCAGGTTGCAAAATTAGCAAGTTTGTATAGGCGAGAGTCAAGGCCGTACTGATAAAAATTGAACCCCAAACCAAGGGCAGTAAGTTCTTGATTTTTTTGCTGGTGCGGTTGCTGGCAACCATGCTAGCTGTTGTCAGCATGATTGCTAAAACTGCTAAAACCAGCCAAGGATTTTTCCCCTCGGGGTCAAATACGACTGCGAGCACGTACCCGACTAAGATTAGCTGGATCAGGGTGCGCCCCGCCGCGATCGCGATCGCCCCCTCCAATCCCAATCCCTGCCACGCCGAAAGCCCGATCGCGATCGCCACCATCCCCAAAGCCCAACCCAAATCTATAAAATCTAGCGGAATTAACACCGGCCCACCCTTTCGATAACGTGATTGTTTGCCTGTCCAAATATAAGATATTTGAATAAACGTTTCTGGGAAACAGTTTTGCTGCAAGAATTTGCTTTGATAATGCTTGAAATTTGTGGTGTGAAGAGTGAATAATGTTCCCCCCCTCGACTTAACCCGCCAATACGCGCAGATTGGCGACGAGATAACCGCTGCGGTGCAAAAAGTGCTTGCCTCTGGCAGCTACGTAGGCGGCCCAGTCGTCAAGAGTTTTGAACGAGATTTCGCCGACTACATCGGCGTTTCCGAGTGCGTTGGCTGCAACTCCGGCACCGATGCCTTGATTTTGGCTTTGCGTGCTCTCAAAATTGGCCCCGGCGATGAAGTCATTACCACTCCTTTTACCTTTTTTGCTTCGGCTGAGGTAATTAGCGCCGTCGGCGCGACTCCAGTATTTGTCGATATTGACAGCGGGACTTTTAATCTGGATGTCGAGCTCCTCGAAGCGGCAATTACCGAAAAAACCAAAGCAATTATGCCAGTGCACATCTTCGGCCAACCGGTAGACATGACTCGGTTGATGGAAATTGCGACTCGACACAATTTAGCCGTAATTGAAGATTGCGCCCAGTCTGTCGGCGCCCAGTGGCAGTCTCGAAAAGTCGGCAGCATCGGCCATGTCGGCTGCTTCAGTTTTTATCCGACCAAAAACTTAGGCGCTTGCGGTGACGGTGGCGCGGTGACGACAAACGATCCAGCCCTCGCAGCAGAAATGCGAATGCTCAAAGAACACGGACAGTCTTCTAGGTATTTCTACGAAGAAATCGGATACAACAGCCGTTTAGATGCCCTGCAAGCGGTGATTCTCAGCATTAAATTGCGATATCTCGACAGTTGGAACGCCCAGCGACGTTCTCACGCCACACTTTACAGCGAATTTCTCTCCCGCGTGCCCGGAGTTGCCGTCCCCAAAGAATTGCCCTTGGCAAAAGGAGTTTGGAATCAATACACGATCCGGCTGACAAGTCCAGAAGACGCGCAAAATCCCTCTGGCGATTTTCGAGATTGGATGCGATCTCAGTTGCAGGAATGCGGCATCGGTTCGATGGTTTACTATCCGTTACCTTTGCACCTGCAACCTGTTTACAAATCGTTGGGCTATGTTGTCGGTCAGTTGCCACAGGCCGAGCAAGTTTGTCGCGAAGTCTTGTCTTTGCCGATGTTTCCGGAACTGTCGAGGGATCAACAAGAGCGGACGATTTATGGGATCAAAGATTGCTTGGCTCATAGCGATCGCATCCGGTAGCTTTGGCGCGAGGGCAAAAGCTACGGCAAACGCAGGAGGATAAAAGAATTGCAGGGTTGCAGGGTTGTGAGAATGTGCAGCGTTGACATACCCCAGCCTAAAGGCATGGGGATTCTTTCTTCGCAGGGATTCCGACGAATTTACCCTCAGAAAGCATCTTGACCGTATGCCCTACGGCTGCAAGTCCTCTAATTAGAACTACTTGGGCTGCTGCAACGTCTCTGTCGGTTGTATAGCCGCAATTCGAGCATGAATGAGTACGTTCTGAGAGCTCTTTTTTACCCGTTTCCGTTAGGCAGTTAGGGCAAGTCTGACTTGTCTTGTGGGCGCTTACCTTCTGAAAGTACACGCCATATTTCAAACAAGTTTGCTCTAGGATCGTGAAGAACTGACCCCAGCTTGCGTCTAAGCAATGTTTCCCTAGCATCGCCCTAGACAGCCCAATCAGATTCAGATTCTCAACGAAAATCATCCCCACGTCTTTGCAGATTTGATGAGATAATTTGCGATGCCAATCTTTCCGACAGTTAGCAACGTACTCATGCAGTTTGGCGACTTTCTTCTGAGCTTTACGCCAATTGTTCGAGCCGAGTTTTTTCCGACTGACACTTTGTTGCAGCAATTTAAGCTTGCGTTCTGCATCGACGAAAAACTTTTGACGTTTGACTAAAAGACCGTTAGAAGTTGCTAGGAAATTAGTTAATCCAACATCGAGCCCAATACCTTTACCGTGAGGCATGACAGATGGCACTGACAGGTCCCATTGCAGCGTTAACATCACGTACCAACCGCTAACCCTACGGACTATCCTTGCTTGTTTAATCGTTGCACTATCAGGGATAGGACGTGATTGATGAAACTTAACCAAACCAATTTTAGGGAGCTTCACCGCTTGATTTTGAACGGGGTTAACCCCCAATTGTGGGAATACAAACGATCGCATTGTTCCTGCTTTCTTAAAGCGAGGGAAACCGTGCTTTTGTTCCCACATACTTACAAAAGCTTTTTCAAGTCTTTTCAGTGTCTGTTGTAGAACGTGTACGGCAACGGCAGCCAAAGCGGGTATGTTTGCCCTAGCCGTAGTTAAACTTTTGCACTGGCTGGCATAAGTTGGTCGTTTTGTTTCGGCTCCTATGATGAACTCAGATCGGATAGAGCAAGCGTTAATCTGACAACTACGAGACTTAAACCAGTCTTTACGTTCAGCTAATGCGTAATTATACACGCGACGGCATTGTTCTAGCCAATCCTCAAAGATTGCTGTCTGTCCCGTTGTTGGTTTAAGTTTGAATTCGTAGGTTAAATTAAACATTTGCTCTATCCTCCTACCTGATTATACCACAACCATGAGCGAACGTCGGGACGCTTTTTCAATAAAATAATTAAAGCCGGCCACGCTCAGAAGGGGCTTGCACCCAAATTTCCGGTCAGGGAGAACGGTTAAGTATTTTGACCGATAACTTGTACTTTTATGTACTATATTTAATGAAAAGAAACAAATTTAGGCTAGCAATCCGCCTCGAACGGGTGCATTTTCCGCTCGCCTAAAACTTGGAATGCGATCGGTCAATGATGAAGAAGGAAGAAGGAAGAGGTCGGAGGGAAGAAGTCAAGCCTGAAGAAGGAAAAAGGAAGAATAAAGAATGTTTGAACTTTCGACTTCCCATCCCCGATGCCCGATGCCCGATGCCCGATGCCCGATGCCCGATGGCCGATGCCCAATTCTCAATTTAACCTGTAATTTTCTAAAGATAAGAGGAAAATAAACGAGTGCCTCAGTATCAATTCACTCAGGCTAGACGCTACGATCCACAAGCGATCGCTCAGTATTACCGCAACCGTCCTTGGAAAGCAATTTGGCGCGCAATTACCGTTATTTGGTCTTTTGCGGGCTTCGTGCTGGGGATGCTGTGGGACAGTTGGCAGCACTCCGCCGCAGCACACCAGCCGGAACGGGCCGCCCACCTGCGACAAATACTCACTCGCTTGGGCCCCACTTTCATTAAAGTCGGTCAAGCCCTCTCCACCAGACCGGATTTGATCCGCAAAGACTTTCTCGAAGAATTGATCAAACTTCAGGATCAATTGCCGCCCTTTGACTCCGCGCGAGCTTTCGAGATTATAGAAGCGGAACTCGATCGCAAAATTAGCGCAACTTACAGCGAAATCTCCCCCGAACCTGTCGCCGCGGCAAGTCTCGGTCAAGTCTACCGAGCTCGCCTCCTCACCGGGGAAGCAGTAGCAGTCAAGGTTCAGCGACCGAATCTGCTGCCAGTCTTGAGCCTCGATCTTTATTTAATGCGCTGGGCGGCTGGATGGTTGGGCCCATTGTTGCCACTGAATCTCGGTCACGACCTCTGTTTAATAGTCGATGAATTCGGTATCAAATTGTTCGAGGAAATTGATTATATCAATGAAGGACGGAATGCCGAGAAATTTGCTACAAATTTTGCCGACGACCCGACAGTAAAAGTTCCGAGTATTTACTGGCGTTATACTTCAAAATGCGTTCTGACACTCGAATGGATTGAGGGCATCAAGCTGACAGATATAGAACGTGTTAAAGCCGCAGGTTTGGATACCGATAGTTTAATTGAAGTCGGAGTCCGCAGCGGTTTGCGGCAGTTGCTGGAACACGGATTTTTTCACGCTGACCCCCATCCGGGAAATCTGTTTGCCTTAGCGGACGGCCGCATGGCTTACATTGATTTTGGGATGATGGATCAAATGGAAGAAACAACTAAAGAAACTTTGGTTGATTCTGTCGTTCATTTGATCAACAAAGATTACTTACAGTTAGCCAAGGATTTTGTCAAACTTGGCTTTTTGACTCCAGATACAGATATTATGCCGATCGTCCCGGCGCTGGAATCTGTGCTCGGCGATATCGTCGGCGAAAAGGTGTCAGATTTTAACTTCAAGACGATTACAGACCAGTTTTCGGAGTTGATGTACGATTATCCTTTCCGAGTGCCGGCGAAATTTGCCTTAATTATTCGCTCTCTGGTGACAGAAGAAGGTTTGGCCCTGACCCTGAATCCCGATTTCAAGATAGTCGAGGTGGCGTATCCTTATGTAGCGCGGCGTTTGTTGAACGGAGAATCTCCGGCACTGCGGCGGCGTCTGATTGAGGTATTATTCAAGGATGGCAAATTCCAGTGGAACAGGTTAGAGGACATGATCGCGATCGCTAGGTCCGATCGCAGTTTCGACTTGCTCCCCACCGCCCAACTAGGCTTGCAATTTTTGCTGTCAGAGGAAGGGTCGTTTTTGAGACGCCAGCTAATCTTAGCTTTGATTGAGGACGATCGACTTCACACCGAAGAAGTTCGCAGCCTGTGGAACTTAGTCAAGGAAGACTTGCAACCAGGTCGCCTGTTCAACGTTGCTCTAGGCGCTTTGGCTGAGTTTTCCACAGCAGGAGCAGCCACGCTAACTCGATTTTAATTTTTGTCATCAGTCATTAGTCATCAGTCATCAGTCATTAGTCATTAGTCATTAGTCATTAGTTAGTAGTTAGGAGTCAGAAGGAAAGAATTTTCGCCTCTGCTTTCTGAAATCCGCGTATCCGGCACTTCCCTGTGGTAAAGAAAGGTAATTGGTAATTAGTAACTGTCTTTTGACTGATGACTAATGACTAATGATTAATGACTAATGACTAATGACTAATGATTTCCCAACTTCCAATTACCCAAATTAAGGAATTATTCGTGTATTATTTTCCAGAGCCTCCCTATTTTTTAATGTCGGCGGGATTACTAGCAGGTATGGCCTCCGGCGTAGCATTTGAAGCAACTCTCAAACAAGCCGTACAACAGTGGTCTAAAAATCGTTCTACTCGCACCTTGGCTAACCTGCCAAGGCTGCAATTGGTCATACCTTTTCTGGGAATGGCCGGAGGAATTTGTGTATTTTTAGCTTCGGGGATGGAGATTTTTGGCTTCCCAAAACTACTTTGTTATGCGCTAGCTTTGCCGCTGACGCTACTCACAGGTTGGCTAGTTTGGACTCAGTTGGGCAAGCTTTTGATCGAGCTAGAACGCGGAGGTTCCCAAGCGCTGGATCTGGATTCTTTTGAACAATGAAAGTTAACTGTCAACCCTCTTTTCTGAGCAGGAATGGGGTTGATAGTTCTAGATGATTATCCTATTTGACGCTTTTTGAACCGCAGAGAACGCAGAGAACGCAGAGGGAAAGAAAAAAGAGGCTCATAACTTATGCAGTAATTTTTGTGGCAGTAGTTTCTGTATAAAATCTAAAATTTAAAATCTAAAATCGAATGGGTATTTTTATTGTTACGGGTGCAGCAGGATTTATCGGCTCTAATCTAGTAGAAACTCTTTTAAAGAGAGGGGACACGGTGATAGGTGTTGACGAGTTCAACGATTACTACGATCCGGCATTGAAGCGAAAAAACACTGCACATTTAGAAAAATATCCCGGTTTTGAATTGATTGAGGGAGATATTTTATCTCTGAATTGGCGAGGTCTTTTATCCGATGCAGAGGGAATTTTTCACCAGGCGGCGCAAGCGGGAGTCCGCGCAAGCTGGGGCGACGGTTTCCGCAGTTATACGGAACGCAATATTAACGCTACCCAAGTATTGTTAGAAGCGGCAAAAGATGCGCCCAATTTACAAAGGTTTGTGTATGCCTCATCGTCTTCAATTTACGGAAATGCTGAAGCTTTCCCCACGAATGAAAACGCTTGTCCGCAGCCAGTTTCTCCCTACGGAATTACGAAGTTAGCCGGTGAACGTTTGTGCGGACTTTATTACAAAAATTTTGGCGTTCCGACTACTTCCCTGCGCTATTTTACTGTTTACGGGCCGAGACAGCGCCCCGATATGGCTTTTCACAAGTTTTTTAAGTCGATTTTGTTTGACGAGGCGATTTCAATTTTCGGCGACGGATTGCAAACGCGGGATTTTACGTTTATCAGCGATTGCGTTGCTGCGAATTTAGCGGCGGCTGAGGTTCCGGAAGCTGCGGGGGAAGTTTTTAATATTGGTGGGGGAAGTCGGGTAGTTTTGAGAGAAGTTATTGATACAATACAGAGGATAGTCGATCGACCTATTCGGATAGATTTTACCCAAGCTGCGAGGGGAGACGCGCGGCACACTAGCGCGGATGTGTCTAAAGCCCAGAAAATCTTAGGTTATCAGCCGCAGGTTGCTTTAGAAGAAGGTTTAAGGCGCGAATGGGAGTGGATTAAGTCTTTGTATAGTTAGATGCTATTTATCCCAGAAATTCCGCCACTTAAATTGAACATTGTTAACTTTTTGAAGTACCCAACTTTTGATATTTATCTGCCAGCGAAATACGGCGCTCCTACCATTATTTTTTAGAAAAAATCGCAGTTTTTGTGATTAGTAATGGCTTCGATAATTTTATTCAAAACTTTTTTAGAATCCGTCATTGTACTCAGCCAATAACTGCCTGAATGTTGCCGGTGATAATAACTTAAATTACTCACAGCATACAAGCTGCCGCCACTTTTTAACCACAAATAATTGAAAGCGGCGACATCGGAAGCTTGCACGCAAATATCTTGATTATCCTTGGCACAATCCAGGTATTTCTGTACATTGACGAAGTAGTTGCCGTCATTAATAAAATTGCGAAATAATTTAGGATGGGGATTATTTAGAATTAATTCTCGTGCTTTTTCAAAATTAATTTCTGTGTCAGAAAATAATTTAAAATTAAAGTAGGGATTGGCGGATGTCGGACAGTAAATTAGCTTGGGATTCCATGCACTTATGTGGTAAAGTCTATCGACATAAGTTTCGCTCAAGGCATTGTCAGAGTCAAGAATAATTGCCCACTCATTTTTGCAGTGGGAAATAGCCAAAATTTTGCTTTTATACGCACCAAAATTTTGCTCACCTCTGCGGATAGAAATTTTAGGTGACAAGTTTGCTATATTTGCTTGCATCCTAGAAAACTCTTCGGGGGAGGAAGCATCATCGTAAATAATAATATCATCAATCCGATCGTCATACAAAGCATTGCACAATGCACCTACAACCAAACTAGAACGGTTAAAGTGGGTAATAGCTAGAGATATTTTACTTCTGTTAGCGACCGACGGACGCCGAATTGAAATTAAGCGAACGCCGAGAAGGCTTGTCCGCAAGTCCATCATAATTTTGTAATACTGTTGGTAAACTTTATTTTCGAGTTGTAAACTGCGAATTTTTCGGCCAGCTTTTCGCAAAATATTCATTTCTGTATTTGCCAATCTATACCTAAAGTTGATATTTTTTTGCCTGACAAAGGTTTTGGCATTTCTGTATCCGCGCACTAGCCAACTTGGGGATTTGAGTTGGGGGCATTTTTCCGGCGACTTCAAATAACGGTAATGCAGAAATACATTTCGGTAGGGAATCTCCACATCTTCACCAGCACACAATTGATTAATTTTGGCAGCCGAAATACTCATGTAGTGCAAGTAAGTCAGCCGCCGCCCTTTATCGTATAGAACATAATCTATCACATCAAATTGAGAAGACCAATGATTTCCCGTTACCTCTGCCGGTTGATGATAAGCAAAGTTATAAAAAGAGATGCCGCTGCGGGCGACTAAATAGTTAAATAAAGGTTGGTCAGTTCCCCGTAAAGACAAAATTTCTGCTTCTCCTGAAATCAATTTTTCTAAAAGCTGGTTAGAGTTATTTCGATTTAAAATACCTTTTTTTGCAGCAAACCAACCCGCACAAAAAATATGAGAGTGCAGTTTGCCAAGATTGAAAATTTCGGCGAGTTTTGGGGATGATAAATCAAATACATAATTGAGGTCTGATTTGTATTGAAAATCGTTTGCTACCCAATCAAATTCATCAAGTTTTTGATAGATGTAATCTAGAGAACCCATTAACAAAGTGTCGCAGTCAAAATAGACAAATTTGTCAAAATGGCCGTCAAGACAGCAAAATTTTCGGTGCATTCCCAAACAGTGAACTTGTTGCCAACCTTTAGCTTGCCAAACTTTTTGAGCCTTGCGGTGAGATGTCCAAGCTTGAGTCGCAAAGTCTTCCCAAAAATCGATGGAGTCGCTATTTTCAAAGAGGGTGACATTATGGCGAATTGCAATTTCTACTCGTACTTTTTCCATTCTGTCATCATAGGGAATGATGCAAACTGGAATATCTTTTGCCCCATTTACTTCGAGACTGTTCAATAAAGCGACTAAGTGGTCGAAAACAACATCGTTTGCTAGTATATAAATGCCATCAGCCATAGTTTTTTAGTTAATAAGTAACCCAGCGCATATATATTGCTTTTTAGGTGCGGGCAAGATGCCCACACCACAAGAAATAAAATTTATTGATTGTGGAACAGGCATCTTGCCTGTTATTCAAAGCTTGTTTGGTGTCAAAAACACAACAAGATTTATGAATTGTGGAACAGGCATCTTGCCTGTTATTCAAAGCTTGTTTGGTGTCAAAAACACAACAAAATTTATGAATTGTGGAACAGGCATCTTGCCTGTTCTTCAAAGCTTGTTGATAATGATACAACATATGATTTTATCCTCACCTACTGAAAGCCCGAAATATTTTTGGCAATAAATTTGGTTTTTCCTCATTGAGATAACGATAATGTTTCCAAAGTTTCCAATAAGGACTACCAGATTTAATTGGTATTCCAGCCCAGTGAATATATTTTAACCTTTTGCCTTTGTCATAAAGAACATAATCTATTTCTTGAAAATGCTTGGAACCAGCCCAGCTTCCAGGTTCGGTTGCTGAATCTTTAACAAGATTGCAGCGCTTGGGAATCAGCTTAAGAATGATATAATTTAGTATAGGTTGGTCGGTGACATTTTGAGTAAAGTCAAAATATTCTCGATGCTGCGAACATTCTCGCAAAATTTCATACATTTGCGATTCTGTAATAGTTCCTTTTCGGGAGGCCCAAAAACCGCTGTTGAATACATCTTGAAGCTGTGAGTCGGTAAAGATATTCTGTTCTTTTACAGCGGGTGAAAATACATTTCGCAGTTTTTCGCTGAGGTGGTGGTAGTCGCAGCAAAAAAAGTCTACTTCTGATAGTTTGTTTAAGTTGTCTGCGAGGTCTTCAAAGACGATGATATCGGTATCGATGTACAGAAATTCGTCAAGGGGGCCAAACCAGGCGGCGAGTTTTCGCATTTTGTTGGGGAGGGCTAAAAAGTTGCGATCGAACGTTTGGCCAATTTCTCTGGTAAACTGTTCCACAAACTCCAGATTTGGGAACAATCGCACCCCGTGGAGACTGCTGAGTGCGGCTGCCACTTGCTGATAATTGTCGTCGAAGGGAATCAGAAAAATTGGTACTTGACAATTGTACAGACGTATGCTGTTTAAAAGGGCGATCGCACTTTCGAGCACTTTATCATTCGCAACAATATAAATACCGCGACTCATACATTTATCCTCAACCTTCTCAATACCCTGGTTAACAAATTCGGCCCAGAAACCTCAGTATAAGACTTTGGCGGTTCCCGAAAAACCGGCCGCTTTTCCGGTTCGCGGAGATAGCGGTAATGCAGGAACAAATCGCGATAGGGAAACTCAATATTTTCGCCGAGGCACAATGCTTTAGTAATACTTGGAGGAATGCCAATATAATGAATATAGGTAAGTCTATTACCCTTATCGTAGAGAATTTTATCTCGTTCTTCAAAATGTTTTGAAGTCACCGATGACCCGGTTTTTTCGCTATCTGGCAAATGATAAGCAAAATTATAAATCGGAATCCCAGACCGCATAAACATATAGTTTAAAACAGGTTGATCGCCGGTTTTGTAAAGAATTTCCGATTCTCCTTCCTTGAGCTTAGACAATAACCACTCTATTTTTTCCTGGTCAAACAAACCTCGCTTTGAACCGTAAAATCCCGAACAAAATATTTCTGATTTAAGTTGCTGCTGTTCAAAAACATTAAAGAGTTTTTCTGATTGAATATTATAAACTTTATCTGGATGATAAAATTGAAAATCGTAGACGACACAATCATAATCATTCAACTTTTGAAAAACCCCGTCTAGTGAATTCATTAATAATGTATCAGCATCCATATAGACAAAATAATCAAAGGGGTTGTCAAAGGCACAAAAACGCCGATGTCCACCATAAATTCTGTACTTACGGTTTATACTTTGAGGACTTGCTGCTTGCATGAATTTGTCCCATCGCTGAATCGAGGCGCTATCTTCATAAATAAACACGTTGGGACGGTTAACAATTGCAGCTTTGATTTGCTGTATTTGCTCGTCGAAAGGATAAATACAGACAGGAGTATTTGAGCCTAAGATAACTTCAATACTGTTGAGCAAGGCAATTAATTGGTCGCAAACTGTATCGTTGGCTAGCGTGCAAATTCCATTCATATCTATAGTCTCGCGAAGGCGGACTTTGTTTGTGTAGCTGCGGTTTCCACCGCCGAATCATTTAGTAAAATGGTAGAGAACGGCGATCGGGAAAAACTAATACGAGGGAGAAACCGACGAGATCGCTACACGAAAACCGATTTTCCCGGGGCAGTTGCCCTCCGAATAACAGTTGCGACTGGCACTGCGGCAAAGAACCGCATTGTAGTACCAGGCACCGCCACGCTGCACTCGGCCCTTACCTGTGCCAGTTTCCCAGGAACTTCCGTCAGTTGGTGCGCCGTTATAGTTTGGGTGCCACCTATCGCTGCACCACTCGAAAACATTGCCGTGCATATCATACAATCCAAAGGCATTGGGAGGAAAAATCCCGACATCTGTTGTTTTTGGACGCCGAACTCCTGTCGGGCCGTTTGCGTAGGGCAACCTTCCGTCATAGTTGGCTAATTCCGGGGTAATAGTTTCCCCAAAATAAAATGGAGTTGTTGTACCAGCGCGACAGGCGTATTCCCATTCTGCCTCACTCAGGAGACGATATTTTTTCCCGGTTGTTTGCGATAGTTTGTCACAGAATTCGATGGCATCTTGCCACGATACTTGTTCTACAGGACGTTTTTCACCTTTTAACTTCGATGGGTTGTTTCCCATTACTGCTTGCCACTGTGCTTGGGTGACGGGATATTTGCCTGCAAAAAAA
Source organism: Microcoleus sp. C2D2 (assembly GCF_036702495.1). Taxonomy (NCBI): domain Bacteria; kingdom Bacillati; phylum Cyanobacteriota; class Cyanophyceae; order Oscillatoriales; family Microcoleaceae; genus Microcoleus; species Microcoleus sp. C2D2. The sequence goes on from NZ_JAUBTO010000049.1 coordinate 32,628, forward strand.
GCGGGTATTGTTACTTGATGCTGCGGACTTTCATTATCACGGTATCTACCTTCTTCTGTTTCTGGCGAACCCATCATAAAAGTGCCACCGGGAATATAAACCATTTCCAACATAACTCCGTTTCCTAATTCTTCTGAGAAGAAGCGAGCAGAATGACGGCGGCGACTGTTTTCTTTTCCTTCAACATCAACCGTTATCACATCAAATTCAAAAATAGGCAATAATTTGTGTAACTGCTCTTTTATATTTAGTTCATCTCTATCCTTCAACAGCGAATAGGCTGCAAACTTCACCGCCATTGATTCATCTTGCAGTACCCCAATTATTAAATCTAAACCTGCGTCTCCATATTTCAGCGCTTCAGACAGTGCAGCAATTTTTACCTCAAGAATCGGTGAAGCCAAACGACTCTTAACACCAGGAATCCCGCCTAAAACAGCCGCAGCGAATGGCACTTGAGATTCACCGCCCTTGACGGCATCGTATTCTCTGGGTTGATTTGGGTTTTCTGTCATTGCGCTATTTCCTAAGATACAAAGTTAGACAGCCAATTGAGCAAGTTTAATTCATGGAGAATGATTTGTCTGGCTTCGGCAATTTTCTCCCTCGCTTCATGCCAATAATCCGCAGTAGCCACAACCTCTTTAATAAATTCTACTCCTTTCTCATCCAGACTGGGCAGCCGCAGAAAACTCCCCGCCGGCAACAACTTATCGGCCGCCGAACCGCCGTAATAAATTGGCAAACACCAAGCTAACAAAGCATCCCAAAGCTTCTCGCTGACATACCAATCGTTTTCGGCATAATTTTCAATAGCTAAGTTGTAATAGTATGGTGCCACGGCGTGCCATTTATTGTTTACAGTGCCGTTACCGCGCGCCCAAGTTGGCAAGTTTCGCCCGTAAAGGTCAAAATCCAATTCTTGCGATCGCAGCAATTTGATAAAGTCTAATCTGTGGCGGTGATTGGCGGTGCGGCTAACACCTGAAGTAATCCAAGAACAGGATTTAGTTTTCGGCGGCCCAGGCATTTCATCGAGTTCTCTAAACGAGTTAGAGTGATACCAAATCGCGGGCATATAATCTGGTTTGGGTGCGAAATCGTCGGGTCCGGAAACGTAACCGCAATAAAGTTTGGCTTGTTCGTAGTTGGCTTTGGTAATTTCAATAACTTCTGGTAATGGTGGCTCCCGGAGCAGGTAAATTATGCGTTCCTTGGGGACACCGCGCAATTTTTCTTGAATGTCGTTTTCTTGGTTTTGATGCCTGTAGCGACGTATTGTATCGAGCCACGATTGCTTTTTAGGCGGTTGGGGAAAGTCGAATTGATACATGAGTAAAAAGTCTGGTTCTGGGTGGTTGGCGAGCATTTGAATGTTTCCCCATTTGCCGAAGTTTTGGGGGGTTTGTTGCCACAGCCAGTCGCTTTGGTTCATGCCTGGGTAGGTGGTGATTGTGCCGATGATTTTTGGGTTCATATCTAATAAATCTGGTTTTTGCGTGTGGGCGGGGCGGGTTTATGAGATTATTAATTTTAGGCGATGATTGTTGGTAAAACCCGCCCCTACGGATTTTCAAATTATCGGATGAGGATTAATGAATGATTTGCGATCGCACGCCTTCATCTACATAACCCATAATTTTCTGTATCCTATTTTCCCAGGAAAATTGCTTGACAAAATTCAAGGTTTCTGCATAACCTTCGCTTTTCCTGGGATATTTGGTTAAACAATCTCGAATGCTTTGCGCGAAATGCTGCGGGTTATCCGGTTCGCACCAAGTTGCTGCTATATTTCCCGATTTAAATTCCATTAAAGATGCAATCTCCGTCGCTACAATCGGAGTTCCCGATGCCATGTAATCAAAGAATTTTAAAGGAGATGTGAACGTCGCGGCCTCTGTCAAACAGTGCGGGTGAGTCAAAACATCGGCTGCTTGCAGCAAGCTAGCCAGTTGATTTTGAGGCAGGTAGCCGAGAAATTTAATGTTGTTAACTTGCTTGGATTTGGCTAACTGCTGGTAGGCTGTTACTTGGGATGAATCACCGCCGGCGATCGCAAATTGAACTCGCGGCAACTCCCGGGCCACATCCACTAGCATATCGACACCTTTAAACGGGTAAAGTCCGCCTGCATAAACTGCTAAATGCTGTCTGTCATCTTCTAATAATTGCTGTCGCCAATTCTGGGCAGCTTCTGTTTGTCTCGCAAGAAACAAATGGTTAAAACCGTTGTGCAGCGTAATTACTTTTTCCGGCAGCATCCCATTCAAAATCATGCTGTCTCGCACTGTATCGGCAACAGTTACGGAAATCTGAAACAGAGGATTGCGGACAATTTCTGATTCAAATTGCTTGTTTTCATGGTGGTGCTGTTCGTAGATAGCGGGAATTCCGTTTTTAACTGCTGCTTTGACAAAGTTCCAGTCCCGGCTATGGACAATTTGAGTCGATTTAAGCAGGTGAATCGGTAAATAGTATTTTGATACTATGGTACTCGCACTCGTCCACTTGTTATCCCAAAGGTCTATCGGCCAAGGCATCGGCAAATCTGCTACTTTTAATTTTTCCTGAATATTGTAAATTTTGGCAAGTTTGTCATCGGGTTTCCTCGGTTGAAAAGGAAAAAGCAAATCAACCGGATTCAAAGCACTCCAGCCTTTGCGGAGGTATACCAAAACTGCTGGATAACCGAGATTTGCTGCGGCATTGGCAGAGTGCGCAACTTGAACTAAACTCGCTACATTGGGTTGCGGCAAAATATTTCTGGTAAAAAATACATAATATTTAGACATCGTAATTGGTAATTGGTAATTGGTAATGGGAGGCAGAGCCTGGAAGGCTGAATCAACCGGACATGATATGACTTATGACTCCTTCCTCCTAACTTCTTTGTTCCTTCTTCCTTCTTCCTTCTTCCTTCTTCCTGACATCCGTTACATCCGTTACATCCGTTACATCCGTTACATCCCGTACATTGCTCGTTGCCGAACTTCCTTCTTCCTTCTTCCTTCTGACTACTTTTTAACAGCCTGACGCTTAATAATATATTCTATAGATTCTAAAGTCTTGACAATATTAGCAGCAGATTCATATGATTTACTGATTAACTCGTCTCTTTCTTCAGAAGGGTCTCCCATTTCATCTACTAGCACTGTGAGGAAATTTATCATGAAATTCAGGCTAGTGCGAATTTCGTAAGAACCTCTAATTAGAGCTTCATCGCGAGCGGTGTCTTCGGCAAATTGCACTGAATACAATTTAGTGTACTCACCTCCTTTTGCTAGCAATTCTTTGTGGGAACCCATTTCTACTACTTGTCCTTCCTTGATCACGGCGATTTTGTTGGCTTTTTGGACTGTGGAGAGGCGATGGGCGATGACCAAGGTTGTGCGATCGCAGCTCAATTTCTCGATCGCCGCTTGCACGTATTTTTCCGAAACCGTATCCAGCGAACTGGTTGCTTCATCTAAAATTAAGATTTCCGGGTTTTGCAGCAAAGCTCTAGCAATTGAAATTCTCTGACGCTGCCCTCCCGATAATATCTTGCCCCGATCGCCAATTTGAGTATCCCACCTGTCCGGCAACCGTTTGATAAACTCGTAAGCATTCGCTCCCTTCGCCGCTTCCACAATTTCTTCCTCAGTCGCTAGGGGCTTAGCGTAAGCAATATTTTCGCGCACTGAAGCATTAAACAAAAACGTATCTTGGCTAACAATACCCATCGCTCTTCTCAGACTTTTCAGCTCAAATTTGCGCAAATCCGTACCATCGATCGAGATCTGACCTTCAGTAGGATCGTAAAATCTCGGCAGTAAATCTGCCAAAGTTGACTTGCCAGAACCCGAAGCTCCTACCAAAGCCAAAGTAGTGCCGCGAGGTAGAAATAAATCAACTTCTTTAAGAAAAAATTTTTCGTTGTTAGGATAACTAAAAGATATTTTATTAAAATGAATTCCCGATTGCAAAGGAGTGTACGGCACAGAACCGTTCCGCATAAAGGGCTTCTTCTTGCGCCTCAAAAATTTATTAACCACCTCTACACTAGCCGATGTACTAGCAAATTGACTGCGCCCGCTATTCAACTGAGAAATTAAAGGAATTAACCTAATAAGTACCAATAAATAGGTTAATAAAATTGTAGATATAGACTCTATCTCATTTGCAAATATTGTGCGACCTATAAATATAATCAAAATTATAACTATTAAATTAACAACTTCGTTAATTGGGCCGATCGCCGCATAATTTACCTGAGCATGAAAATCCGCTTCTTCTCGCTTTTGAATTAAATGCTTGAGCCGTTGATACTCTCTTTTCTCGTTCCCCGTTGACTTGACCAGCCGAATCCCAGTAAGGGTTTCCAGCACCCTAACCGAATAATCTTTCGACATTGCAGAAAGCTGGGAGCCAAAATGCTTGGAACGGTTAATAATATATTGATTTGCCCAAGCAACTAACGCCAGCAAAACTGTAGCTGTCACCGTCAGTTTCCACGAGATAGAAAGCAGCAGACCCACAAACACAAAAACAGTCATTGAGGTAGTAAACATTGCGATCGCCGTGCTGACTGCACTAGCAGTCCGACCAATCTCTCCGCCCAATATATTAATTAAGTCCCCGACTTTAGTTTGAGAGTAAAACTCTAAATCTACTTTTAACAACAACCGCACACCTGCTTCTCGCAAATCCGAAGTCAGAGAGCGCGTCAGAGAAGTAGCTACTAAAGTATTGATATAACTGGTAACATTTTTCAAAAAAATTGCCAGCACAATCGTTCCTGTCATCAACATTAAACGCTGATTTTCGGGCATTCCCTCAAAGGGATGCATCAAAGTTTTAATTAGAGGTGGAGCGCCGCGCAGCTCGATAGCTTCCTCTAAAAAACTTAAAAGCACTGGTACAATTAGAGTAGTGCTGATACCGTTAAATAAAGCCCCAGAAAAGCCCAGCATCACAGTTAAGATAATTCTGCCGGGATATCGTCTGGCATATTTTAGGAGTAGCTTATTGGCAGACATACAGCATTCCCAGCTAAACAATACGACATATCAAAATATTCTTTAATGACAGCCAGTTTTTCTTCCTCCATTGAGTCGATTGAAAATTACCTTGACATACCTGCAATTATATCTGAGAGGAGTGGTGCCATTGCTTGAATGCTATATTTTTTCACACATCTTTCCCGAGCTTTCATTCCTTGCAAATTCGCGGCAGTCAAATTTTGAAATATCCATTGAATTTTTTGTGAAATTTGAGCGGGAGAACTCGGATCGACTAAATAACCAGTTCCCCCTAAAATTGCTGGAATATCCCCCACTCGCGTAGACAAAACAGGCTTAGCCATTGCCATACCATCTGTCAGCTTGAGCGGAAACTGAGCCACGGCTGTGAGAGTTTCTCGCTGAGGAACAACTACAACGTGAGCGGCCGCTACAACCGACGGCATCATCTCGACTGGAAATCTTGGCAGTTTAACAATCCAACGCCCCCATTGTTTCACAAGTTTATCATCATAATCATCATAAGGGCTTCCGCCAACGATCGCTAATTTTAAATCGGGTTCATTTAACTGTTCGAGGGCCATCAAAACATCCTCAACACCTTTGTGAGGTCGCGGCGCACCGGGAAACATTAAGATTCTATAGCCGGACAAGCCGTAACGCTGTCTGCTCAATTCAGGATTGTATTTAGCAGGGTCAAACATTGCAGTATCCTTGCCATTAGGCATATATACACCACCAAAACGCTGTTTTAAAAACTCAGTATCAACGGTGACTGCATCAGCACGGTGGATTAGACTTTCCATCCACTTGAGATAGAGGGGATGATCTGGTTCTCTCAATTGACCGTTGTGTTTAAAAATATCTCGATAAAGTTGTTTGAAAGAGGGACGGTATTGCCATTCATCTCCACCGTACCAGCTCAGTTCCCAGTCGTCTATATCTAAAATTATAGAGTGGCGACTCGCCAGTTTTTTTAGCAGCGATAAACCCAAGCTTGTAGGTTTCGGTTTGACTGCATAAATAATATCCCCATCTATTTTTTTCCAAAGTTTTTGAGCATCCATCAAAAACCCCGGATAATTTTGAGCTGGTATCGCACATACCGGGATGTCTCTGGGAGGAATAGCATACAAGTCCTTGCCAAACTGGAATCCAACAACTTCTACATCACATTTAAGCTCGATCAGGACTTGAGCTAAGAGAAAAGCACGAATTGCACCTCCTCCTGACAAATCGCTCACTACTAATGAAACTTTCACTGAGGATTTTGTTGAAAACATTTGTTTGATTTTTCTGCTTAACCGAGCTTTTGTGAAGGCGAGCAGGAGTTGCGCCTGAGCAAAGAAACGGGGTTTTTAACCAGGGGAAAGGTCAGCAACGAAGTATTTTGGTAAAAACCAACCAGTGATGCACCCAGGACTGTTATTCAAGCCAGCAATACTTATGATAGGTAAATTTTTGGAGATGTTGAGGCTAATTTTTTTTGTATTGTTGCCTGAGTTTTGTTGTTTTTGATGGAGTTAGCCAACCAACTTTAATTATTTTAAACGCCAAGGATTGTTAAGTTGATTTGGTAAAAATATTTTTGCCGTCCGATCGACTATTCTAGTAAAGAGCGATCGCGTCACGTTCTTGGCGTACTGAGGGCGGTAAGGATAAGTGCAGTGCATTACTTTAATCGGTTTGTCGATCGCATAACTTTCCTTCCACTTATCCAAGTAGTTGTAAACCGGGGACAAAGTTGTCATTTTCGGTTTCACCGATTCAACAGCCGCGGCAAAAGCACCCTGGTCTTTTAAGAGTAGCACATTTTGATGTGCTACTACCATCTCGAAATATTTCTTAAAGTTTGTGAACAATTCCTGAGTTTTACTGCTTTTGGTAAAAGCGATAAATCCGCCATTGTATTGAATGCTATTTTCATTTAGCGGCAACCCGACAGACTGCAAAGTTGACAGAATATCCTGCTTGACTCTTAATAAATTTGCCGCTTTAGCAATCGCAGGCTGCACATCTTCCGTCACCAACAAATCCACCCCGTCAAGAAAATCAAAAACCTCATCTATTGGCGACAGCAAACAAATATCACAATCCATATAAATAGTTTTCTCAAACAGAGATTCCCGGTACAAAGCCAGCTTAGCTAGCCGCGACGCTAAAACAGGATTTTCGCGAGAAGGTGCAGGTTTCAATATGACATTTCCGAACACCTGAAGTAAAGGATATAAAATTAGAGGTACTCTATCTATTAAAATAATAATTGGTTCGCGGTGAAACTTCCTGACAGACGCCAGAAAATGAACGCAATCCTGGAAAGAGTAAAGACCAGTTAAAATAGTGATAAATCCCTTAACTGCTAATTTCTTTGAATTCATTAATTTACTTATTGATTTACTTATTGACCTCAGTGTGTCCACTCCCAAAAGCTCTCACTCCAGTCATCTCGACTGTGATAAATTCCTTGCCATTCATAAAAATGTACAAAATCTTTCAGGTTAATTGTTTTATTGACATTGCGGAGCGTATAAAGAGGTTTATCTCCATAAAAAGAAGCCCACATAGTATAACTGCTAGGCGGCCCGACAACATAGTCGCACTCAGCCAGAGCATACATATCTTCAATTAAATGACCGCTGCCAAATCCACAGTTAAAATTATCAAATAAACTCTGATTTTGCGGAATATTAGAACAAATCAAAAACTTGATTTTTTTTCCTTCAAATAGCCTTACCACAGAATTCATGACTTCTAAATATTGCTCAGTTGTGTAAAAGTATCTCCCCTTTTGATGCTGAGCATAATCCCCTTGGCGGATGTGAATTCCGACGACCAGATCGGAGTTATTTTTTAAATCCAATATCAAACGATCTACATTGATTCTATATCGCTCTAATGGTTCAAAGTAGGCTCTAATCGGGTCGGCGTACTTGTGTAACTTGGGGACATCTTCTACAAACCAGCCATCTCGAAACAGCCAGCCTTGAAAACAAACAATTGAACCGTGCTTGATTTGTTCGATATCCTGATATTTGAGCCAACTAAAAGGTTCTTTTCGGGTTATTTCTTGCGTTTTTAATATTTTTTTGTTGCTTAAATACTTAATAAAATTATAATATTTACTTCTGACAAAATTGTTACCTGCTGCGGTAAAATAGGGAGGAGGATAACAACACAAAAAATCCCCAGCGGTTCCCACAAAGAATTCTGCATATTCGTCAAAAGCAGGATTGAGAACAGTCAAATTATGCTCGATCGCGCAAGCAATGAAATTAGCAAAAAGCAGCAGTCGGTTGCCGAGTTGTCCCGATTTAGCAGATATTATTAGCATATTGTATTTTTGGGGCGGGGGGGACGCCCGCCCCACAAGAATTCAATCAAACTTTGCTGTAATAGTAAGGTGCGCAATGCCCACCCTACATACTAAGAGCTGTGGCGTTTTTGGTGCCACTGCCAAGCATGGGAGATAATGTTCTTAATGTCGGGATATTCTGGAGACCAACCCAAGGTTTTGATGGCTTTCTCGCTGCTGCCAACCAAAGAAGGCGGGTCTCCCGGACGCCGTTCGCGCTCAACAGCCTTAATCTCTTTTCCCGTCACTTGGCGAGCCGCTTCTATCACCTCTTTCACCGAAAACCCGCCGCCGTTGCCCAAATTAAAGAAATCAGATTTGCCACCATTTAGCAAATATTCTAATCCTAAAATGTGAGCAGATGCCAAATCGTTAACGTGAATGTAATCCCGAATGCAAGTACCGTCAGGAGTATCGTAATCCGTGCCAAAAATCGCGATCGAATCTCGTTTCCCCAAAGCAGCGAACAACACCAGCGGGATCAGGTGAGTTTCTGGATTGTGATCCTCTCCTACCAACCCGTTCGGATCGGCCCCAGCCGCGTTAAAATAGCGGAAACAAACAGACTTGAAATTGTACGCGGCGTCAAAATCCGACAAAATCCGTTCTACCATTAACTTAGTAGCACCGTAGGGATTGATCGGGTTTTGTGGGTGGTCTTCTGTCAGCGGGATTTTCTGCGGTACGCCGTAAGTCGCGCAAGTAGAAGAAAACACCAATTTATTCACCCCAGCACCAATCATTGCTTCCAAAAGGGTAATAGTACCGATGACATTGTTGCGGTAATATTTAGCTGGGTCGGTAACAGATTCGCCCACGTAAGCGTATGCAGAAAAGTGCATTACCGCATCAATTTTGTGCTTGGCAAATACGTTATCGAGAAGAGTGCGATCGCTCGTATCGCCAACTACCAACTCGACCTGCAAAGCCCGATCTACTATATCTCGGTGACCGTAAACTAAATTATCCAAAATCACCACACCGTAACCGGCGTTTTTCAGGGCTAATACCGCGTGAGAGCCAATATATCCTGCTCCGCCCGTCACCAAAATAGTTGGTTTGTCTGCACTCATTTTCTTCTGCCTGTTTTTGTAGCTGGGATTGCCAAAAGCCTTGTTAATTTGAGACTTCCACATCTGAGGCTTTCACACTCGGCGCGAGCCGGAGAATTCAAGCGCAATATATAGGCTTTGCTGTGCCCGACGGGACGCTCGCACTCCTAAAAAACGCTTTTTATACTCCAGACAGATGCTGAGGGAGCAAGTCTTTCTGTTCAATCGATAAACTTGAGGCGACCAATTTGGATATAATCAAATATCCGATTGATTTGATGCCGATCCTCTTCTGAAATTTTATCATCTGAGAGAAGAGCAGAAGTCAAAACTAAATTTTCCCGGCGAGTGATCTTGCCAGACGTTACAATTCGATCGACCATTTGAGAAATTGTTAAGTTCGATTTGTTGTGAGATGTTCGCATTTATGTCACAATAGTTAAACGGGATTGCCGTTCTTGACCCAAAAATGATGCGCACCCGACTGCAAATCAATTTGCTCAACAGCAGAAATAACGTATCAGAGTTTTACTTCCAAAGATAGATGTGTGGACTTGATAATTCGGGATTCAGTCTTTGGATAGGGTTCAGAGTAATTTAATTATATAATATTTTTCCGAGAGAGGCAGTTTTCTATGCAGGTTTATCGGCTTCCGGTACTGTCGGACAATTACATTTTCTTGCTGCACGACCCCGATCGCCGCACGGCAGCCGTCGTCGATCCAGCGCAAGCAGAGCCGGTCTTGCAGCAACTGCGATCGCTCGGCGCCGAATTAACAGCAATTTTCAACACGCACCACCACAGCGACCACGTAGGCGGCAACCAGCAACTGATCGATCGCTTTCCCGAAATTAAAGTTTACGGCGGCGCAGAAGACCGAGGCAGAATACCCGGACAGCAAGTGTTTTTACAAGCGGGCTCGCGCGTTGAATTTGCTGGCAGAAGCGCCGAAATCTTCTTCGTACCCGGCCACACAAAAGCTCACATCGCCTACTATTTCCCCCCCAGCAACCCAGGGGAAACCGGCGAATTGTTCTGCGGCGACACTTTATTTGCTGGAGGCTGCGGCAGACTATTTGAAGGCACTCCCGCCCAAATGTTAGCCTCCCTCGGGCAACTGCGAAACTTGCCCGACAATACAAGAGTTTGGTGCGCCCACGAATACACGCTGAAAAACTTGCAATTTGCCATCAGCGTAGATGGCGACAATCCCGATCTGCTGCAGCGCTGGGACTCGGTCAAGGAAGCGCGAAGTCGATCGCAACCTACAATACCATCATCGATCGGCCTGGAAAAAAGCACAAACCCATTTTTGCGCTGGGATTTTCCCAACCTCCAATCAGCCACCAACACCCGCGATCCAGTGCAAACCTTCGCTCGATTGCGCGGCATGAAAGACCGGTTTTGACCTTAACGTTTTTGTTTCTTCACGTAACTCTTAAACTTGAGTATCGGTTCTGTCAACCACTGACCAAATTTTCTGTATTTTAGCTGAAATCTCGACACCTTTTTAAACTTATTGGGATTGTTTTCCATGTCGTCCTTAAACGGTGTCTGAGACAACATATCGAGCCATAATTGATTGGGGGCTGAGCTTTCCCACGGTTTCGGTCTCGATATAAAGTGCATCACTTTAGTTGACATATCTTCTGTATTGTGGTTGTTCCATATTTGCTCTAATTGCTTCCACCTTCCTGCTAAAAATGAATTTAATGCACCCTGATCGTGATCGGCCCAAATGTTTAATCGAGCGTTTTCCATCAACTTTTCGGACACTTGCTCTTCCTCCCAAAGCTTCATGTTGTAAACTAAAACGCCACTATTTAAATAAGGGTTTCGATCTTGAGAATTGTTCGGATTTCCCCAGACGTTGGGTGCGGCTGCTATCGGCGTTGTTTGAAGATCGAGGTTCCACAGCGGCTCTAAACTTCCCAGAACGATCGCGTCGCTGTCGATCCAAATCAGCCTTCCTGTTTCCTTGGTATATTTTTCCGGCTGCAATTTAACGTAAGCAAGTTTAGAACCTGACAGCGAAAGAAGTTGGTCGTAATTAGATTGGAATTCTTGCCATTCAATGTGGTATTTGCAGCAATTCTGTAACTGTTCCTTTTGCTGTGGATCTATGCCGGTAGATACAATGCTAATTTTTACCTGCTCCTGTCCAGATTTACTAACATTGAGATCTATAGACTTAAGAAGTGCTGCTAACCCCAGAATATAGTTGCGATTGGCGGCTGTGAATATGTGCATAGGATTAAGTTTGTGAAATGAACAAAGGTAAAAGGCGCGCGGTCAAACTTGACAAAAACGCTGGCACGGCAGGAAGCAGGCGACCCTGTATTGAGTAAATACGATCGCCCGTTTACCGTTGAGACGAACATAACCTTGCCTAAATTTACGATCTGGTTTACACAAAGAAACGGGGTTTTTAAGTTGGCAGGCGCCAATCAAGTTTACAATGTAACAGAATGTAAGGCGGGCGTAACAAGAGCGATTGCTTCGTTTCACTCGCTGCAAGAGAGGGCTGATGTATTTTCAAGCTTCATCCACCACTTATTTACCTGTGCCCAAGTTTCATCTGTTCGCGCCCTAAAACCAGCAACAGCCGTTGGTAATATGCAGCAACGCGGAAAACTGATGAGACTGACTGACCTCGCATTGGAAACAGCCAGAAATTGGCCCGTCGCCTGTGCTGAATCTGGCAACTGGTTAAGACGTGGGGCTCTACGATAAAATAAATTTTCCCGACCTTGACATTCCACCAGCAGGAACGACATCCCTCTTAGGTTAGATTGTCACCCTGATTAAACCCAAAGTTCCTCTGGTTATTTCCCTATTATAGATGAGCGCGATTGGCTTTGCCAACAGTAAAATGAGCGTTGTTAGAAACCGATGCAAAACCCACGCAATACTGAACTCCAACCGAAAATCGACCCCTCTGTTTCAACGGATTCTAACAAACCGCTCTACCCAGGCGCGCCTTTGCCAACAGATGTAGGGATGCTTCTGCAATTAGCAGATGGTAGCATTCAGGGGTGCAATTCTCACGCCCAGGAGCTGTTGGGGATGACAGCACAACAGATGCAGGGCTGCACTTCAATAAATAGCCTGCTGCAGACTGTGCGTGAAGATGGCTCGGATTTTCCCAGCGAGACGCATCCGGCGATGGTGGCGCTGCAAACCGGGCAACCATGCTCAAATGTCATCATGGGCTTCGATCGGCCACAGGGAGAATTGGTGTGGTTGACGCTTAATTCTCAACCTTTATTTCAGGGAGATCGATCGGCTCCCTATGCGGTAGTAACAACCTTCACGGAGCTCGCTCAACAAAAGCCCGAACCAGTTTGTAACGCGCCCGCGCAACAACTGTCAGACACCCTCGAAAGTATTTCGGACGGGTTCTTTGCTTTGGATCGAGACTGGCGATTTACCTACGTCAATTCGCAAGCGGCGCGGTGGCTGAATCGAGCCTCGAAAGATTTGATTGGCAACAGCGTTTGGGAAGAGTTTCCCGAATCAGTGGGCAGTTTGTTTGAACAGGAATATCGCCGCGCCGCCACCTTCCAAGTTACAGTTAGTTTTGAATCTTTTTATCCGCCGCTCAATGCTTGGTATGCGGTACGAGCCTATCCGATCCCATCGGGACTTGCCGTTTATTTTCAAGATGTGACCGAGGAGAAAGCGGCAAGGGCTATTTTTATTAAACAAGCGCAAACTGTGCAGCAACAACTAGCAGAAATCGAGGCGATTTATGCTAGTGCGCCGATCGGACTTTGCTTTATCGATACCGAGTTGCGCTTTGTCCGCCTCAACGATCGGCTAGCAGAAATCAACAGAGTTCCAGCCGCCGCCCACATCGGCAAAACAGTGCGCGAAATTTTGCCAGAAATGGCAGATGATTTAGAGCCGCTTTACCGACAAGTTATTGAAACTAAAGTTCCACTCAAACAGCTCGAAGTTCGCAGGACGAACTCAGCACGGCCGGGAGTCGAACAGGATTGGCTGTTGAGTCTCTATCCGCTGAGGGCCGAGGACGATCGCGTGTTGGGCGTGAATGTGACGGTGCATGAAATTACCGATCGCAAAGCTACCCAAAAAGAAATTCGACGGCTCAACCAGGAACTAGAGCGACGAGTTAATGAACTGCAATCGATACTTGATGCTGTACCCGTTGGCATTACGATCGCGGACGACCCACAGTGTAAAGTAATTCGCGCTAACCGATTTGCCCAGTCGATGTTGATAGTCCCGCCCGATACCAATGTTTCAGGAACCGGAGAGCAAGCCTCCGCCCTTCCGTTTAGACGGTTCCGCAACGGACAGGAAATTCCGGGAGAACAACTGCCCATGCAACTGGCGGTGGCGAACGGCGTCGCAGTGCGAGATGTGGAAATTCAAATGGTGCGATCGGACGGGGTAGCCTTTGATTGGTTGGTGAATGCGGTGCCGTTATTTGACGAACAGGGCGCAGTTCGCGGCTCTGTGGCAGCGTTTATGGATATTAGCGAGCGCAAACAAGCTCTTGCTGCTTTGCACCGCTCCCAGGAACGCTATCGCACTTTGTTTGATTGCCTGGACGAAGGCTTTTGCATCATCGAAATGCTGTTTGACGCCAACGAAAAGCCGATCGATTACCGCTTTTTGGAAGTCAATCCGGCTTTCTTGAAACAAACCGGACTCGAACAAGCTGCGGGTAAAACGGCGCGCGAGCTCGTTCCGGATCTCGAAGATTATTGGTTTGAGATGTACGGCAAAGTGGCGCTGACGGGGGAGTCCTTGCGCTTCGAGCACGGCTCGGAAGTCATGAACCGCTGGTTCGAGGTTTTGGCGTTCCGCACTCCTGAGCCGCAGAGCCGAAAAGTCGCCTTACTTTTCAAAGAAATCAGCGATCGCAAACAGTCGGAGAATCTCCTGCGGCAACAGGAAGAGCAACTGCGGCTGTTCGTCAAACATTCGCCTGCGGGGGTGGCGATGTTTGACCGCCAGATGCGGTATATGCTGGTGAGCGACCGCTGGCTGGCAAGTTACGGACTCGGCACTCAAAACATTGTGGGCCGATCGCACTACGACCTCTTTCCGGATTTGCCCGATCGTTTCAAACAAATCCACCAGCGCTGTCTGGCGGGAGAAGTTGAAACCTGCCAAGAAGATCTGGTTCCCCGCCCTGATGGCTGCGTTGACTGGGTGCACTGGGAAATCCATCCTTGGCGAACCAACACCAATGAGATTGGCGGCATCATGATTTTTTGCGAAATCATCACCGAGCGCAAAAACGCTGAACTCGCGGTGCAAGCAGCCTCCCAGCAAGTCAGCAATATTATAGAAAGTATTACCGATGCCTTTATGGCGCTCGATTCACAATGGCGCTATACCTACGTTAATGCCACAGCAGAAAAACTGCTTTCTCGATCGAGAGCCGACTTGTTAGGTCGATCGATCTGGGAGCTATTCCCCGCCGAGAAAGAATCAAATTCAAGGGCATATCAAGAATTTCATCGAGTCGTTAACGAGCAAGTTTCTGTGAAATTTGAAGAGTTTTTGCCCTCGCTCCAGATGTATGTAGAAGTGAGCGCCTATCCTGCGGCCGAAGGACTTACGGCTTATTGGAGCGATATTAGCGATCGCAAACGCACTGAAGAAGAACTGCGGCAAAAGAATGCGATTTTGAACGTGATTAACGAGTCAGCGCCCACGCCAATTTTTGTCAAAGATCGAGAAGGACGGATTATTTATGCAAATCCAGCCACGCTGGAAATAATGGGCAAACCTGCTTCTGAAGTAATTGGTGGTCGCGATCGCGATTTATACCCAGTAGCAGAACTTGGAGTCACAGTCACGGAAAACGATCGGCGCATTATGGAATCCGGCCAAACAGAAGCCCTCGAAGAATCTCACGATGGCCTTCGGACATTTCTGGTAATGAAAGCTCCCTACCGCAATGAGGCGGGAGAAGTTATCGGCTTGATTGGCATCTCCAGCGACATCACAAATCGCAAACGAGCAGAAGTCGCCATGCAAGAACAAACTAAGTTACTGCAAGTCATCATTGACAGCATTGGTGATGGTTTAATTTTGGCAAACCAACAAGGGGAGTTTGTGTTGTTTAACCGAGCCGCCGTAGGGATATTCGGTCAGCTATCGAATGAAAAATCTTGTGAGGAATGGTCGAGCACCTACGGACTATTTACGGCAGACAAAAAAACCTTCTTCCCCGACGCTGAACTACCTCTGGCCAGAGCAATCAAAGGTGAATATGTCAATGATGTAGAGGTATTTGTCCGCCGCGAAGATTCCGCAGGTCGCTGGATCAGTATCAGCGGTTATCCGGTAGTTGATGTTAGCAGCGAAATCAAAGGCGGAGTGATTGTCTGTCGGGATATCACAGAACGCAAACAAGCCGAAGCAGCGATGCAAGAAAGCGAAGAACGATTCCGCAATATGGCTAACAACGCTCCCTTTATGGTATGGGTAACAGACCCCACAGGCTATTGCACTTTCTTGAGCGAAAGCTGGTATGAATTCACAGGTCAAACTGAGGAAACAGGTTTGGGATTGGGTTGGGTAAACGCGGCGCATCCAGAAGACCGAGAACAGGCCAAAAATGTGTTCTTGACCGCCAACGAACGCCAGGAATCTTTCCGCGTGGAATATCGCCTCCGGCGCCAGGATGGCGGATATTCTTGGGCGATAGATGCGGCTGCTCCCAGATTTTCCGAAAGCGGACAATTTGAGGGTTATATCGGCTCTGTTATCGACATTACAGAGCGCAAACAAGTGGAAACTGAGCGCGATATGGTTCTTCAATTAGAACAAGCTGCCCGCGCGGAAGCCGAGCGAGCTAACCGCATTAAAGACGAGTTTCTGGCGGTGCTTTCTCATGAGTTGCGATCGCCCCTGAATCCGATTTTAGGCTGGTCGCAACTGCTCGTCGGCGGCAAGCTGAACAGGCCTCAAACTGCCAAGGCTTTTGAGACGATCGAGCGCAACGCCAGACTGCAATCTCAATTAATCGAAGACTTGCTTGACGTGTCTCGGATTCTGCAAGGGAAACTCAGATTGAATGTGGCTCCGGTGAATCTGGCAACCATTATTCCGTCTGCCGTGGAAACCGTGCAATTAGCAGCCCAAGCAAAAAAAATTCAAATTCAAACAATTTTAAGTCACGATGTCGGGCAAGTTGTCGGCGATACAAGTCGCTTGCAGCAAATTGTCTGGAATTTGCTGTCAAACGCGGTGAAATTCACGCCCGAAGGCGGTAGAGTTGAAGTTCGATTAGGGCAAATCGAACGCCAAGCTCAAATTCAAGTCACAGACACTGGTAAAGGCATTCTTCCGGATTTCTTGCCTTATGTTTTTGACCATTTCCGACAAGAAGATGGCGCCACAACTCGCAAATTTGGCGGCTTGGGTTTGGGATTGGCGATCGTCCGCCAACTGATCGAACTTCACGGGGGAACGGTGTTTGCAGAAAGCGCCGGAGAGGGTCAAGGAGCGACGTTTACGGTGAGATTACCGCTATTAAATGATGATTCTAGAAGGCAGGAGGAGGAAGAACGTCATGGGGCTGCTAGTCCCGATCTCTCATCCTTGCCGCTAGCTGGATTGAGAATTTTGGTGGTAGATGATGAACTCGACTCGCGAGATTTTGTCGCTTTCGTGCTTGAGGAAGCGGGTGCAGAGGTGATTTCCCTGTCATCTGCTGCTGAGGCGCTAGAGTCGATCGAACAAACTGCACCGGATTTGCTCGTCAGCGACATCGGAATGCCCCAGATGGACGGATATATGTTGATAAATCGCATCCGCACTCAGCTTGCGCCTGAGTATCGGCAGTTGTTGGCGATCGCCTTAACGGCCTATGCTGGAGAAGCGAACGAGCGCCAAGTTTTGCAAGCAGGATTTGACAAACATTTAGCCAAGCCGATCGATCCGACCCAGTTAGTTGCTACTGTAGCGCGATCGATCGTTGAGAGCGATCGATCGCGACAGAGTGGTAGGTAAGCCTCAAGAGCAGCACCTCTCCGTTTGGCGAATTTCCAACTGAATTTGCCAGTTAAAAGATAGGCGTTGCTTAATCAGGGTATGAAAAAAATAAGTTTAACATCCAGAAGCTTTGTGGATACTGGTTTCTATGACTGGCATATTTAGCCTTTCATACCGTAAATCAGCAACGCCAAAAGATATTATGCCCGTCAACCGTCAACCATTTGTGACAAGTTAAGAAAAAGTGCAAATTGTCAAGGGGGTAGACAAAAAAAGGTAAAATAGGATGAAACCTTT
>NZ_JAUBTO010000050.1:0-49445 GCF_036702495.1 Microcoleus sp. C2D2
CCTGTGAAGCGAGAAAATTCACTCTTCGCTTCACAGGCATCTTGCCTGTTCTTGAGAATGGTGCAAGATGTGAGTTTTAATGTACTCTCCCTGCACTAGATCGCACTGCTACGAGTCAGGCGACGGATTTGAGCCTTAAATACGGCAAATCCGATCGCGACGATCGCCAAAAACCCTCCGGTGATGGCATAGACTGCACCCATACCTACTGCCTTTGTCAACGGCCCAGTCACTATCGGAGATAAAAATTGTCCCAGAAACATCGCCGTAGACAAACCTCCCAGCGCACGTCCTCTCACGGCTTCGGGCACAGCGGCACTCAGCCAAACTGTCATGTTAGGCATCAAAATTCCCAGTCCCATCCCGGAAATAGCCAACCCAGTCAATACCTGCGCCCAGTTGGCGGATTGACCGATTAACAGATAGCCGATGCCCATCAACCCAAAAATTAAGGGCAGAAACGCGACAAACTCCATGCGCTGTTTGAATTTGCCATAGGTGAGGGATGCGATCGCACTCAATAGCGTACAAAGTGCGATCGCCATCCCACTTTGTGAGGGGGAAGCCTGGACCAATGTTTCCAAGAAAAAGGGCAATTGAACGGGAATCAGATAAAAGGCAACTTGACTCAGCGTCGTCAACCCATAAACAATCCCCAGAACCCCTACAGGCATTGAATTCGGCGGTGCCTCTGCGGTAGGCGCTTCTACTCCAGGGATACTAGCATCAGTCCGATTTGGTTCTAAAATAAACACCAGGATAAGTGGCACAATCAACCAGGCAAATAGGTAAATCACAAAAGGATAGCGCCAGTTTTGCTGTGCCAGTATTCCCCCCATTGTCAGAAACAGCACGCCGCCCAAGCCCATAAATCCCGCTTGCAATCCCATAAATGCCGCACGGGCGGGGCCACTATAGTAGTCGGCAATTAAGGTGGTGGCTG
Source organism: Microcoleus sp. C2D2 (assembly GCF_036702495.1). Taxonomy (NCBI): domain Bacteria; kingdom Bacillati; phylum Cyanobacteriota; class Cyanophyceae; order Oscillatoriales; family Microcoleaceae; genus Microcoleus; species Microcoleus sp. C2D2. Next base: position 944 of record NZ_JAUBTO010000050.1, read on the forward strand.
TCACCATAACGCCTGCTACTGCCAAACCCAGAACCGCACGCCCCGCCAGAATTGCAGTCAAGCTATCAAAAAAGAGTCCCGAACTGCCTGCTAACCCATATAACAGGGTGGCGATCAGTAACAAGGCTTTGCGGCCAAAGCGATCGACAATTAACCCGGCAATGGGCGAACCAATCACAATAAAGAGGGCGGGCAGGGTGATGATTAGTTTAACTAAAGTGGTGCGAGTATCGACATCGGCGATCGCGCTTTCAAAATGTTGTTTCATTGCCGGCAGTGCGGGAGAAACCGTCGCACCGGCCATCACTGTGAGACTGCTGGCCAACAACAGGGTCATTTTGGTTGCCCAAGATTGTGGATTTTGCTGTGGATGCGATCGGGGATTTGGGGGTGAATGTGACATCAGCTTTACTCGCTATTTCTCATCTCAATCTATCTCAAAATCTCAGTGCAGTTAACTTCATCCCCCATCTGTACTGTATTCTGCCGACTTTAGGCTAAATTTGCATAAAAATCAAAATTTTTCATGATACCTTGTATTAAGACTTATAAACGTCAGTATCAATAGACTTCTCTGGAATCATTGTTGACTGTTGACTGTTGACTGTTGACTAATGACTAATGACTGTAGAAGGAGGGGTCAAAAAAATGAAAATCCGCTCGTTCCCAGGCTCTGCCTGGTAACGCATATCCAGAGGCTCTGCCTCGCTCTTTCAAACAAATCATCCGACTCAAAAATCAATCAAATCAACTGGCAACAATCCATCCTGACCCATATAATTTCGATAACTAGAATATCTCCAACAAGCCGGATCGTCAACATAGCCGCGCCTAACAGGATTATTGTGGATATACTCCAATTTTTGCAACAGCATTGCCTCATCCAAAATAGCTTGCGGGTGGAACCCTTCTTGCCATAGCTGATATTTTTGGTCTTTTTTGTGTAGCTTTTTATAGAATGCGAGTTGATCGAGGATGTTGGTAACTTGATTTTTTTCAAGCAAGTCAATTATGGAGCGAGCTGTAAATGATTTGAAATTTCTCATTTGCGTTGACAATTCAGAAGAAGTTACGATTAAGTGCAAGTGATTTTCCATCAGCACGTAACCGTGTAAGGCTAAACGCTTCTCCCGCTGCATAAAACTTAAGGAATCTAAGACTATTTGTGCTATTTCTGCTTGACAGAATACAGGAATCCAGTTGATAATTGTAGAGGTGACAAAGTGCGGTTGGTTGTCGGAATATATTACTTTGTATCTGCTTCTTCCCATTGGGGCGATCGAGGGTTTGTTGGTGGGTTGGGGGGAGGCAGAGCCTCTGGATATGCGTTACCAGGCAGAGTCTGGAAGGGAAATTGAGGGTTTGTTTGAGGGTTGGGGCGAGGCGGAGCCTCTGGATATGCGTTTCCAGGCAGAGCCTGGTAACGAGGGATTTTAAATTATCACACGATCGTAATAATGGTGTCAATATAAAAATATTAATACTCATCTACAAACTGAGGATGAACCCACAGAAATTCGCGGCGTCTGTTCTGCACCCGCACCAAGCCACCAAAACCAGGATCTTCTTTTTTTAGCTTGGCGTGTAATTCTCGCAAAATCGAGCCTTGGGCGCGGATGGCTGCTTCGCCGTGTTGCCAATCTGGGGCATCACTTTCGGTAGACAAATTAGTCGCTAAATCGCTTCCTTTTAAGGTAGACTCGATGCTTTTTTGTCCTAAATCGAGTTCCTCTTCAATGCCTTTGTAGGTGGCTTCATCTAGCATTAGCTTGGTTGCCGAGGCTGCGACAGGTAAGACTAGACTCAGGGTTCCTGTCAAAATTTTGAGATAGGGGGCTGCTTTGGTAAACCATTCGCGCGACACTTCCAATTCATAAACTCCCTTTTTCTTGTCGTTAGGATTTAAGGCGGGAAGCGGTTGACGAGAGTGTTCGCACCAGAGGGTAATTTGCAATTTTGTACTTATCCATTTGGGGCGATCGAAAAACTTGGGATCGACGGGCTTGAAACTGAACAGGCGCGGGCCATCTTTCGCTTCATCGGTGAGCATTTGCATTAGCGACGCAAATTCCTCATCGACTTTGCTGAGAATGATCCGCTGATCCTGAGACAATGACTGAAAGCGTTCTTCACCTCGACGATCTAAAATTACTAAATCTTGGCGGATGACGTTTAACTCGTCTTTCACAATGTCTCGGAACTGCTCAATGCCAATTTCTTGGGATGGGGGTTGAGCAGTCGGCGCGTTATTTAGCAGTCGGTCTATATTTTGCCATTCACCACACCCGGAAATGGGACACGGGAATTCATGACGATTTTTCTTTTTACTTTCAATTAGTTTCTGTACCTCAAACAGTCCGTTTCCAGGCGCATTCATGCTGCACGGTGCAATGCAGGGAACCATGACGTTACAACGCAATCCTTCCCAGAAATTCTCGACTAGCCATTTAATCTCTTCCGTGAGATATGACAGGAACCTTTCTGGATAAGCTGCCCGCACCGTGATTTTTACATCAGTGCCAACATATTCCAGCAATGCCCGACCGTTGTAATCATTGTCAAGCATTAAGCCGCGTTGCCAGTGAATGCTGTTTTCGTAATTAGTCCGCCCCAGTGAGTATTTGTGCAACCGGACAATCAATTGATAAAATAACCCTTCTGCTACTGCAAACTGTCCGCGACTGTCCACAATGCGACAGATTTGTATCTGTTGCCTGTCTCCCGCTTCTGGTTGCTCTCCCCAATTGGGCAATGGCTCCGGGCGTGTGTCGGGAACAAGTTGAGCAATGAGGCTGGTATTGCTAGTTTCTGACGGATCGAAAACCACTTTGTAGGATAGATCAAAGCGTTCCATCAGTCGCAGAAAGATTGGATGCAACTTTGAGGGGTAGCCTTCTTCGCCTGCAAATGGCGGATGGCTCCACAACTGGCTGAGATGCTGAAATTCCACTAAACCGTTGCGTTTGCGTGTCGTTTCATCATCTAGCACGAAGCTGATCGCCTTTGCCAGCCAGTCGGGTTTGAGGATGACGATATCGCGTAGTGTTGGGTCGTAATGGTAATGGATGAAATGCCCTAATATATGGGAGATGCGAAGAAACAGTTCTGCTTGCTCCTCATCGATTCCCTCTTTAGCGCAGATGGCAATGACATCATTGTAGGGGAGATAGGCTTTGTCACTTGTCTGTAAGGTTTCCCGCACCCGTTGCCACTTTGCTGGAACAGAACGCCGCATTTCGGGAAGAGATGCAGCGACACGAGCAATAGTATCTTTTAATTCTGCAAGACCAGCGCAATCCGTCGTATCCTGGTTGGGTTTGCTGTCTACATGGAAGAAATCGATTACCGTATCTTTGCCGAATTGATCCAAAATTTCTTGTCTGTCAATATCCGGTTGTCGCTGTCCGGGACCGCCGTGGGTTGCGACGACCAACACCTTTGCATCTGGTTCTCGATTTTTGATCAGCGTAATCCACTCTTTGACAAAGCCCTGCTGGGGGCCTTCCCGTGGCTTCCAGATAACCAGATACACGGCTGGCGCACTGAAAAACAACTGGTGCGTCGGTCGATAAACCCGTTGACCGCCAAAATCCCAACCATTGAGTGATATCTCTGTACCACTGTCGGGATCGGTGACGATTACAGATTTAATTTCAATCCCGTGAGTCGTGGGGCGACCATCCACCCATTCATCCCCCCGCAATGCACCCAACAGACAACTCTTGCCCACCTCACCCTCGCCAATTAGGATCAGTTTGGCTTCATTCAGCGTTACTTGTGCCTCTGCTTTTGCCCTCAGGTATTGCAAAACAGCTTTAGTGCTTTGCTGGTATGCAGCTGCTAGGTCAGGGTTGAGGGCATTGTTTTCCAAATACAGATTTTCTATATTAGAGAGCTGACACAGCGATGCTGGTAAGTCAGCCAAATTATTTGTATTTAACTGAAGTTCAGATAATTCTGTAAGTTCGCCTAACCAGTTTGGTAGCGTAGTCAAACTACAATTTGCAAGTGAAAGTTTTTTAATTTGTTTGGGTAGGCTTAAGCAAGATGGAAGTTCATATAACGGATTGCCTAAGTCTTGCAATTCAGAATCAATGTTAGGAAACTCAGCGCCTAACCAAAGTATTTTCAGTTTCAGTAAGTTCTTTATTGAATCCGGTAAATTGGTAATTTGATTCCCAGATAAGCTCAATGATTCCAGTAATTGCAATTCCCCAATCCAGTGGGGAATTATTCGTAGTTTGTTTCTAGGTATATAAAGTTCCTTTAGTAAGTTTAATCTCCGCAGAACAAGAGGTATTTCATCTAGCTGGTTCGAGGATAATTGTATTTTCTCTAATTTATTTAGATTTCCCAAGCAATTTGGTAGAGACGTTAGCTTGTTGTCGTTAAGATTCAACAACTTTAATTGGGTGAGCGAGCCAATCGCCTCTGGCAGTTCCATCAGTTGATTGTCAGAGAGGTCAAGCTGTTGTAACTGGGTCAGGGATGCGATTGCATCTGGCAGTTCTGTTAGTTCATTTCTGGAGAGGTCAAAGTGTTGCAACTGAGTGAGGGATGCGATCGCCTCTGGCAGTTCCGTCAGTTCCATGTAGCTAAGATCGAGTGTTCTTGCTCCCTCTCGCCGTGCCTCTTCAATGCGCTGCCGTGCTTCCCGATCGCCCTCAGTTTCTAACATTGCCAATTCCTTGTTTTGATTTTTGTATATAAGTACGATCGCCTTTTGAGATGACTCGGGCGATCGCCAACTATGATTTAATTTTGAATATTGATTAAGCTCACTTCAAAATAACACGAATATTTTGTCGATCGTGAGGTTTGAGTAAAGGAGAGAATGGAGGGTTTGTTAGAGGGTTAAGGCGAGGCCCAGCCTCTGGGAATGCGTTACCAGGCAGAGCCTGGGAACGAGCTAAAGCTGGTTTTTGAGTTTCGGCGCGATCGCCCAAGCAAGGCGAGGCAGAGCCTCTGGGAATGCGTTACCAGGCAGAGGCTGGGAACGAGCTAAACCCGGTTTCTGAACCCTGCGCGATCGTGAGCTTTGAGTAAACTCGCCGGATCGGGCCCAGCGGGGATAATGCAGCCGGGATTGAGCGGGAACAAATTGCCGTAATAATCGCGCTTCACAGCCTCCAAATCGCAAGTGCCCGCAACTCCCGGTAACTGGTACAAATCGCGCAGATAAGCTCCCAAATGCTCGTAATCTTGAATGCGGCGCACATTGCATTTGAACAAGCTGTAGTAAACTGCATCAAAACGGAATAGAGTAGTAAAAAGCCGCACGTCTGCTAAAGTCACCCGATCGCCACACAGATAACGACTCCTCAAGAGCGATCGATCGATCTCGTCTAAAACAGCAAACAATTCACTGCAAGCCGAGTCATAAGCAGCTTGAGATTGCGCGAAACCGCAGCGATAAACGCCGTTATTCACCGATTGGTAAATCTTCTCATTCCACTCGTCAATTTGTTCTCGCAAATCCAGAGGATAAAGATCCATTTGAGGATTGCCAGCAAACTCGTTAAACTCCGAGTTTAGCATCACAATAATTTCCGAACTCTCGTTATTGACGATCGTCTTTTTCGAGTCATCCCACAGCACCGGCACCGTACACCGCCCCTGATAGCCCGGTAAAGCCAACTGGTAAAGTTCCGGCATCGTGTTGCAGCCAAAAGTCTCCGACTCCATCACCCACATTCCCCCTTCAGAGGGATAGACAAGAGACACGGATATCGCATCCTCAAGCCCTTTGAGCGCCCTCGTCACCAGAGTGCGGTGCGCCCAAGGGCATCCCGTACCCACGAAGAGGCGATATCGTCCCGCAGCGGGCCCGTGAGGGTTGTCTGGTGCAGTGCTGACAAAGTTGCGGAAACTGCTGCTGGGGCGAATGTATGCTCCGGTGCGATCGGGCGGCGCTAGTTTTGACATCATTAATTGCCACATTGATGTCCAGACAAATTTGCCTAGCTTGACTGTTACGGATGAAGGAAGCGATTTGTTTTTCACAAGGCGATTAAAAGAGGTTTGCTAAACATAATCAGCTTATTTTAACTCACAGCCGAAGGAAGAAGGAAGAAGGAAGAAGGAAGAAGGCAAAGTAAGCAATGGTTTCCCTCGTCCCCAGGCTCTGCCTGGGAACGCATATTTAGAGGCTCTGCCTCGCTGTTCGCTGTTTTCCCTCACCTGGGAACGACTTTTCTAGGATCTGCCAGAGGCTATTTCAGCATAAGCTCGATCGATCAATCGGCGAGCAACCGTCTGAATTCCCGTATGTTCGTAATAATTGGTAGTCATGTCTAAAAACGCCGCCACATAATCCAATTTGTCATCGGTAACATCAATGTATTGCTTGAGATGGCTTAAAACTATGGCGGGAGTTAAGCCGCGAGACTGTACTAAATTGTTCATCCAACCTTGGGCTGAGGCGAAAGTTGCTGTCACAAATCCGAACTTTTGTGAATTATTTGCGCCCGGAATTAGGTTGCTGATATTTTGGAATGTTGAGTTTTGCTGCAAGGTTGAAGGATTCAATCCGCCTAGGGTATTTTGTGCTACTCGAATGAAGTCCGGGCCGAGGGGAATTAAACCGTCAGCACAAACTAAAGCAGCCATCCGCATCAGAGATTCGCCTTTGTAATGAGATAAATAATTACCAAAGCTTCCCACATTGTCAAGGGAAATATTGTTAAGTTTGCAGAAGGCAATTAGCTCGATCGCCACTTTGACGCACAAGTCGATCGTTTGAGTTGTGTCAGCTTTAGGAGTGAGGCGGTTGAGAAAGGAAAGAAAGCCGATGTTTTCACCGATTTTATTCGCCATAGCCGTTGCACCTAACGCACTGTCGGCGCTGTCTGCTAACTGGTAAAGCCTGAGTACGCCTTGATATGGCTCGTTGGGGTTAGCGTAAAGCTCGATCGCGCGATCGCGAATTTTCCCAACTAATTTGCGCTTTGTTTCCCCTGTCAGCGCTTGAATAGTATTATCAAAACCCGTTACATTGTTCCACTCCCCCGGAACCACAAAATCGAGAGATTTTAACATCATCACAGTGACGCCACCAGACGGCAAATTATCAACCAATTCCACAATAGATTTGCTCATCACAAACTCCTGAATAGCCAGATTTAAAGTGTTCTTCCAAATACTCCAACTTCGGCAAATCCGATTCCCGATTGCGGGTAAATTCCCCAAAACTAAGTAGGCAAGCACAAATAAATATTATACCACCCCAGCCACTTTTGCCCTACACCGATCTTTTCTCTCTTTTCTAACTCTGCGTTCTCTGCGCCCTCTGCGGTTCATTAAAAAAAATCTTTTTCACAAAACATTTGCATTTCACTCGCCAGCACCAAATTAACTTTCATTATATTGACCAACTCAAAATCGCCCAAACGTGTTAAAATAGATGGCGCAAAATAGAAAAAGCTAAAAGATGACTGTTGCAGTTAACCAAACTCCCGGATTAGCCTCGCGTTTAGTAAATGGCGTACTCTCCATCAAGCCTTTGGCTAATCTAGCCAAGCACCAAGCGCGGGAAATGATGATAAAAAGAGCCGAAAAAATCGGAGTGCATTGGCGACAAGAAGCCCAAGCACTTTTAGCTCGAAATTGGGATGCAGAATTGCTCAGCGTCCAAAATCCCGATCTTGTTTACCCGAAATATTATCTAACTTCATTCCACGCTTACGAACAAGGTAACATGAGCTGGGAAGCTGCTACAGAAGTTGAAGTTGCAGCCCGTACAGTTCACGCGGGAATTTGGCCGGAAGCGGGTGCAGAAGGCGATGCTAAACTCCGCGCCAGCTATCACGAAGTCATCAAATTTCAAATTGCTTCTTCACCGCAAAATATTGTTGATTTGGGATGCAGCGTGGGAATGAGTACCTTTGCTCTTGGGGATGTTTACCCGGAAGCGAAGATGACAGGGGTGGAGTTGTCGCCTTATTTCTTAGCCGTTGCTAAATACCGTTCCCAACAGCGAGAATCCCAATCTTTAAATCAAAAATCTCCGACTTGGGTTCACGCTGCTGCTGAATCTACTGGTTTGCCCGCGGCTGCTTTTGATTTAGTTTCTATTTGTTTAGTTTGTCACGAATTGCCGCAGAAAGCTACGAGAGAAATATTCCGGGAAGCGAGGCGTTTGCTGCGTGTTGGCGGACATTTGACAATTATGGATATGAATCCTCAGTCGGAAGTTTATGCCAAAATGCCTCCTTATATTTTGACTTTGCTCAAGAGTACGGAGCCTTATTTGGATCAGTATTTTGGGTTGGATATCGAGCAAGCATTGGTAGATTCTGGTTTTGCACAGCCGACAATCACTTGCAATACAGTCCGACACCGAACTATTGTTGCTGAGGCAATATAGGGGTTTTCAGTAGAGTGAAGTACAGATGTCGGGTAGGACACGAGAGTGCCTTGTCTAACGCTGTATTTATTTCATCCGGTTGAAAACTGCTATAAATAGTAAAGTTGCATCGATATTATTCAATCCTTGGGGCGGTGCGTGAGTGTAAATAGTCTAATCTGTGGATTTTAAAATTTATGCGATCGCGCCCCCTACCGATAAATAATTCCGATGCTACCGGATTTGATATGAGACAGCCCTAGGATCTATTCACAGCGCCATTTGTTACACATTTTGCTAAAACCCTAAATGGAGAACATCGTCATGAACCCGACAGCCCCCTCTCAAAACGTCATCGATTGTTTACAGGTTATCTTGGATGCCACTGCATCGAAAAATTACGAGCTTTTTACCACAGTGGGCGATGCAGGCTACAAAGCGAGCATTACACAACTAATGTTTGACGATGTTAGCGAGCAGCTCGCTTCACGCCTGCAAAAGGGATATTCAATTACTTATTTTGGCGAGATAAAACAAGGTAATAGTCCGATTTATTTGTGGAAGCTGAGTTTTGAAGATGGGGGAGATGAATTTGTGGCACACATGACGATGAATGGAGACAAAGTTGCTGGGATTTTCATCGAATAACATATCTTGCTTGACCGAAAGCATCCAGGATACAAGCCTCCGGATTCATCCGTCCAGAAATAAAAAACCTGTATCCGATGAAACTTGCCCCCCGAATTTATCCGTGGACTCAATGCTTCAATCTAAAATCTAAAATCTAAAATCTAAAATCGATTGACACGGCGTTTCACTGAATCTAACGCCGATCGCCCACAACCGTTAATCGAAACCGATCGGGCGGCACAAAGGTGATTCCCCGGCGCGTCGGACGAATTGGCCGATCGAGATTCGATACAAACTCACGCGAAGACAGCACCGTGGCTAAAACGAGCTTCATTTCAAACATCGATAACGCCATCCCGATGCAGCTTCGACTCCCGCCTCCAAACGGTAAAAATTCAGAGGCGGAAAACTTGCGTTCTAAAAAGCGATCGGGATTGAACGCGGCCGGATTTTCGTAGGTTTCAGGCCGACGGTGCGCCAAATAGACACAGGGGATTAAAATCGTTCCCGGTTGATATGTATAGCCTTCGAGTTCGATCGTCCGTTTCACCTTGCGCGGCTGCGAAATTAAGGCAATTGGATAAACCCGCAGCGCTTCCTTGCAGACTGCTGTTAAGTAGGGCGACTGCGAAAGCGCGATCGGATCGGGATTCTCGCCCAATTCATCCAATTCCTTCCGCAACCTCCCAAGGCATTCGGGAAACTGATGCAGCCAGTAAAACGCCCAAGTCAACGCCGATCCAGTCGTTTCATGTCCCAACAACAACAGCGTCATCAACTGATCGCGCAATTCTCGATCGCCGATGGATTCGCCGGTGTCGTCGCGGGCCATCATCAACACCGACAGAATATCCGTGCGAGACGAATCGAGAGAATGCGATCGCCTCTCGGCAATTTCCGCATAAATCAGCGAGTCAATCTGCGCCATCTGCTGCAAAAACTGCCCCCACGGGCTCCAAGGCCCCAAATTTTGCTGCAACGGTTCAAAGAAAAATTGTATCGAGTACAGCTCAGACGTAATCGCCTCTAAAAGCTTGCTGAGCAATTGTTTCAGGCGTTCGTAGCGCTCTCCCGGGACTAATCCAAAGACGACTTGCAAGATTACTTCCAGCGAAATTTCTGACATTTCTTCGCGGACTGCGATCGCATCTGGGGCTTTCCAGTCGATCGTCCGCTTTTTCGTCAAATCAACAATCAAATGCCCTTGACTGTGCAACTGTTCCCGATGCAGCGCGGGCATTAATAGCTGTCGCTGTCGCAGATGTCGCGGCCCTTCATTCATAATTAGGGATTCATTTCCCACCAGCGGGCGAAATACGTTGGTCACTTTGCCAAACTCAAAGGCATCGGCTAACGTCGTAAACACCGCCTGAATCGCTTCTGGACTGCCCAGAAACACCACGGGGGGCGAAGAGGGCCCCAACACGCGGGCGGTAAATGTATCGCCGTATTTGGCCGAGTAGCGATCGAAAAATGCGATCGGGTCAGCTACCAGCGAAAGCGTTTGGAACAAAGCAGGAGAACGAGATCCGGTAGGCAGCGTCATTGAAAAACTTGCGATACAGCAATGTTTCTAGTGTATATCGATCGACCTTGCACCCTGAAATTTATCTGCGAGCGATCGACATTGGCTAGAAACCGGGTTTCTGAGCGTAAGCTACACCAGAACTACGAATGGACAAAACACCAGTTGCTAGAAATGTTTGCACCCATTTCTCGAAAGTGGCGAGAGCAATGCTTAACTCAAGGACTTGATGTTTGTCAACGAGCCTTGATTGACTCAACAGGAATAATTTCAGTTAAGCTAAAGTTACTGGCTGCCGCTCAATTTAGCCGTTGGGCGCTCCTATCTACATTTGCTAAATGTCTTTTGTCCATTTTTTTATAATAGAAAAAACACGATCGTGAGCAATTCTCAGCAAAGCCTGATTAGTCATATCTCTTGGGGACATATTAAGGTAACCACTGACGGCCAAACTTGTCAATTCAAAGATTGTAAAGTATGGCCTGGAGGTGCTAAGGAATGGGATTGGAGACACACAGGTACTCGTCACCAACCAGGTATTCAACCTGCTGATATCGAAGAAATTTTAGAGCAAGGTATAGAATTTATGGTTTTGACACGTGGTATGCAACTCATGCTACATACCTGTCCCGAAACTGAAGAACTGCTGAATCAAAGAGGTATTGAGTATTATATTGGGCCTACCCAATTGGCTGTAGACCTTTTCAACAATTTAATGCAACAAGGTAAGAAGGTCGGGGGAATATTTCACTCAACCTGTTAACGCGGTACCGATGCAGCCAGGAAATTCTCGGGAAGCTTCGCTGAAAATAATCTACAAGAACGATGAAATGGATGCTAGCGATCATTTGGTTTGGCATTCTGCTCACGAAAATCCAATGACTTTGGGATACAATTGTTATAAAAGCTGGTAGCCAGTTGGCTAAATTTGTTATGACATTAACATCCCGTGTTGTTCATAGCGACCCCGATATTCTGGGGGGAACCCCTGTTTTTGTTGGGACTCGTGTACCAATGAGAACCCTACTTGATTATCTTAAGGCTGGTGATTCATTAGAGGTATTTCTAGACCATTTCCCTAGTGTCAGTCGGGAACAGACAATTGCAGCTCTTGAATTAGCCAAGGAAATGCTGACAGCCTATGCGAATCCTGCTTGATGAATGTGCCCCACGACCTTTAAAGCGTGAACTTGCTGATTACGAGATACGCACAGTTGTTGAGATGGGATGGTCAGGAAAAAAGAACGGTGAATTGCTGCTGCTTATGAGTCAAGAGGGCTTCACGATTCTGCTCACCACAGATCAAAATTTGCGCTATCAGCAAAACTTGCAGCAAGCTGGAGTTGCAGTCGTTGTTCTTGTAGCATCGAGCAACTGTGATACAATTATAAGTGAGACTGAAAAATATGTATCACCATAAATTCACCCCTTAAATATTAAGATTTCCTACAACAAGATGCACTGCTCGTCACTGTACATTATAGGTTTTTACTCATGGCAGGTACTGCGAATTTACTGAATCTCTCAATCACAAAAATAGAGTTACTTTGTAACGATCATCCACTTGGTAAGGCAACGGGTTTTTTCTTGAAGTATCAATCCAATTGGTTTTTGGTAACTAACTGGCATGTTTTCTCAGGACGCGATCCTAAAAGCGGTCAACCTATAGATAAAAGTTGTGCTGTACCAGATGCTTGTAGATTTTATTTTGCTTCGTGGCAAGAGGGACCCCTCACTTTTAAGCCAGTTATACGCTCATTAGGCGATGCCTCAAATCTAGAAGCAACTTGGTTTCAACATCCGATTCGTGGTCAAGACTTCGATGTCGCCGTACTGCCAATTGAAGCAAATGAGGTTGGCTCGGCAATCGATCTTTTTGATTCTAGCGGACATGCTCCTGATATGTTTATTGATCTTGGAGATGACCTCTTCCTGCCAGGCTATCCTCTTGGACTTTCAGCAGATAGCTTTTTGCCAATCTGGAAGCGAGCGAGTCTAGCTTCATCGTTGGAGTTTGGTCAGGGGATAGATTGTTCTTTTTATGTTGATACCGCCACTAGGAAAGGCATGTCAGGGGCACCTTGTTTAGCAATTTCTAACTGGCCATACTACTCTCTTGACCGTGCAACAAACAAGTTTAGCGTTGTGGAACGCCCTTTTAGTTGGCGGCTTTTAGGGGTTTATTCAGGGCGTTTAAACCCGAGTGATAGCTTTGAAGCGCAAATCGGGATAGTATGGCGAGACAACTTGATAACAGAGACGATTTTACAACGTAGCCGAGGGAACGTAATATTAACCTCCTCAAGCTGAGTGTCACGAAGAATATAGTGGGACAATTGCTGGATAGTGTAGCCTAACAACCCGCTTGCACACCGACCATATCAAGGTTGTCTGGTGGAACCAAGAAATTGTCTGCGACGGGTGAAGCGGGCCGTTAGACCGCTCTATTCCTGCAAGGGTAGTTCCGTGGGTTGTATCTCTCACCCCATATGGATTCCCCCGGTGTATTCGCGTCGATAGTGTAGCCATGTAACTTAAGCTTTTCTTCCCGATTGATCGCAGATTGTACGGCTAGCTTCCCAACCTAACATGACTGTTTTACGCTCTACTCCCCAGCCATAGCCACCGAGTTCTCCAGATTCTCGAATGACTCGGTGACAGGGAATTAGATAGCCGATAGGATTGTTACCGATCGCATTTCCTACAGCTCTAGCAGCAGTTGGGCGAGCTACCAGTTGAGCTATAGTCTGATAGGTCGCGATCGCACCAAATGGCAATTTCAAAAGTGCTCGCCAAACTTGAATCTGAAAGTTAGTGCCTTTTACCAAGAGCGTTAGTGGTTTTTGCTCGCTGAGAGTTTCTAAATTGAAAATCAGGTCGCGCAATGATTGAGTGGCTTGCTGATCGCGAATGATTTCAGCGTTTTTCCATGCCAATCGCAGTCTTTGTGCGGCGGTTTGTTCGTCTGTTGTCTCCAAGAAATAAAGGTTACAAATACCGCGGGCAGTTGTCGCGATTAGAGATGTGCCAAAGGGGGTATCATGAATGCCATAGCGAATTTGTAAACCTGCTCCGCCTGCTTTGAACTCCCCTGGTGACATTGCTTCCAAGTTCACAAATAAATCGTGTAATCGTCCGGGACTCGATAGTCTCACGTCCAATGTTAGGTCTAGAAGGCTTTTAGTCTCAGTGATTTTTGACTTGGCATATTCAACTGTCAGATATTGCAAAAACCGCTTGGGGCTAATGCCGGCCCATTGAGTAAATAGCCGTTGAAAATAATATTCACTAAGTCCTATGTGCTGGGCCACAGTAGCCAGATTGGGCTGGTTTAGGTGGTGTTGTCGCATAAAGGCGATCGCCCGAGCAATCCGGTGATAATCTTCGCTAGCATAGACACTGGCATTCTGCATCGAAATCATGTAGTCTAAGTCAAGGGAATTTTGATGTTTCCTCACTTTAGCCATAGACTAGGCTCAAAGCCACCCGTTTCTTGCGGTGAATGCAGCCAGTCGATTTTAGATTTTAGATTTTAGATTGAAGAGATTGAAGAGATTGAAGAAAGCGACCTCATATCGTTTCCGGTTGCATGGGAATGATAAAGTCAAGGTCAATAATTCCACATTCCCCAACGGACCACTCCCCATCATTCCGGTGTTAGCGGAATTGATAAGCTGTTGCGGCATTTAAACTGTATGTCAAAAAAAAATCAAAGTCTTGTGGGGTGTCCCGCCCGCCCTGAATATACAATTTAAATGCGCGACAGCTTATCACCCACCGCGCAACTGCGTCACCAAGTGAACTAATTCCGGTAAAATTAGCTTTTCCACAGCTAGTTTGACGGCATTGCTAGAGCCAGGAAGAGAAAAGACTAACTTGCCTTTATACACCCCTGCAACGGCGCGAGAGGCGATCGCCCTCGAACCAATTTCTTGATAGCTCAAAAACCGAAATATCTCCCCAAATCCCGGTAAAATCCTGTCTAGCAAACTTTCCAGGACATCGTAAGTCGTATCTCGGGGAGCGATGCCCGTCCCGCCGTTAACAATGATTGCATCCACATCTTCACGCTGGGAAAACGTCTGCATTTGCAATAAAATTTTTGCCGCATCATCTTTAATAACAGTGTAAGCTACCACATAGTGACCGGCATCTTTTAGCAGGTTATTAGTTAACAAGCCGCTATTGTCTGTGTCACGCGAGCGCGTGTCGCTAACAGTAATGATAGCGCAATTTACGGGTATTTTAGATAAGTCGGGGTGAGGAATTTGCTTCATAGTTTCTTCTTCTAAGTAATCGGCAACCGGCAACGGGCGATCGGCTAATTACCAATTGCCAATTACCAATTACCAACTACCCATTATGCCTTGCTAAATCCTAAGCCGTTTGCTTCCGAGTAGCGTTCCATGAAACGCATAAATCGATCCCATTCTGCGGAACTTTTCATTATATAAAGAGCTTCCAAACCCTCAGGCTGACCGTTGATGAACTTAGCTTTAACCTCGCGAGTGAGGAGTTCGCCTTCGTCGTCGATCATGTACATTCCAGTAATATCTTCGGTACTGCTGCTGCTGAGAGCTTTGGGCTTTACAAAGGTAAACGTGGCAGTGCCTTGCTCTCCGCTTTTAGAACGGGTTAGGCGCACTTCGGGCACAGCATCTTCGTCTATACCCCGAGAGAATTGAATTTTAGCCATAATCTGACAGTGGAACCTTAAGGATTGCTTAATTTCTTAATGTTCAATCATAAAACGATTCGGGTACTCGCAAATCAAGACTTGGGAGGGTGGAAGTGGGCGAGAGTGGGTGAGTGTGGGCCAGAGTGAGGGAATCCCAGACAAGGGCGAGGAGAGATGGGTTGGTTCTTGGTAGCCCAAGTTCTCCTCTCCCTTGTCTCCCAATTCCCTGAGACGATGTAGGGAGAGTTAATTGCCTCGGCCCGGTTTGTGGCTAGCAGAGTTTGGTAGATGAGGGCGGATATCTCGCCGCGGGTGATGTCGCGGGCGGGGGAAAGCTTTTCGCCCGCGGGATAGTTGACCGCGATTTTGCCCTCTGTGGCGGTTGCTATCTCGTCGGTGGCAAAACTGGGAATCTGAGCTCGATCGACATAAACGCTCAAAGAATTGGGATTGCCGCGGGCAAACTGCAAGCCGTTTACCAAAGATTCGATCGTCTCAGCTATAGTCAAATTCTGCTGCGGGCGAAACGTGCTGTCTGGATATCCAGCCAAAAACCCTGCTCGATTAGGCAGGGCGAGCGATCCGGGCGCCCAAAAATCCGCCGCCTCACGGCGCGGCACCAATTCAAACGCCTTCGCCAGCAAAGCCGCATCCTGAGCCCTAGTTAAACTCTCGTCAGGTACGATCGATCGAGATTCCCTGCCCAAAAACCTTAACCGCTTCAGCCAAATCAGTTTCACCCATTAAAATGCAGCGTCTTAGCAAATCGATATCCAGCGTTTCCAATCCTGAGAGTTGACTCTGAATTACTTGCTCGTAGCCATCTTCGCGGAGATGATACAGCCGCAGCGTGCCATCTTCCCAAAACCAGATTTCAGGCACGCCCAAAGCTCGATATTTTGGCAACTTGCTCAGTCCACCGCTAGTATAGACCACCTCGATCGACAAATCGGGAATCAACTTAGGTTCTCCCAAACAAAACGATTTGTCTGCTTGAGTTGAAGCTTCTGGCGCCTTCTCCTGCGTCATTGAACCAGAAGGGTAAAACTTAATACCTTGTTGCAGCAGAAAAGTGGTCACCAAGTAACCAATGATTTCAGAAAAATTTTCGTGTTGGAATCCCGGCATCAGAATCTCGATCGCCCCTGCAAAAAAAGACAACTTTATGCCAGGGGAATCTTCCGAAACCTTCTGGATTAACTTGAATTGCTCCCAAGTGCCGTTGAGCACCACTCGCCCATCGAGAGTTTCCCGATCGAGAACTTGTGTCATTGACCCGCACCATTATCTCTTATCGGCATTATAACGCATTGGGCGATCGCCCCTACAGAAGATCCGTGCAGCAAATGTAGCTGAGGAATCCGAACAGTTCTTTCTAGTTCCCAGGCTCTTCCTGGGAACGCAGATCCCGAGGCTCCGCCTCGCCTTAATTCCCGGTCAATTTCACAATACAAGACGCATCCAAAACCACTACAATTTGATTCTGAAAAACCGCACAACTTGTCATTGCTGAAGCTAAGGCGGGAATTTTCCCTTGTTCGAGAGAAAGCCTCGCCTCCGGTATAGAATCAAATTGATTTAGCCAGCCATCATCCTTTACATACTGAAGAGTAAAAGCATTGCGATCGAGCATCCAAAAATCAACTCCATAGCTATTAATGAATTTTTGCAATACAGCTCGATCGGGAGTGTATTGAGCGCGAATTAAATCGTTAAGTCGCTGCCGATATCTGCTGTAGTAGCCTTTCTGATAAGGCACTGCATATTCCTTTGCCACCAGAACCGAACGCTGACTAAATGTTGGCAAATAATCCGTATCGGTCGCGATAGAAGCAATCAGGATATCTTTAGGTTGTTGCTCAAAAAATTTGTACAAAGCCGGCATTTTACCTTCTACATACCCAACTGTGGGAAATTTTTTGGCAAAGCAGGGGTAAAGCACCACTGCGACAGCGATTATCGCTGTCGTAATTAGTGCAACTAGACTTTTCCAATGAAATGTAGTTGCGGTTTTTAATGCCCAATGACCGACTCCATCGATAATTAAAGTGAGGGATATCGCAGTTATCAAAACAACAATAAATCGCAAGCTGTAGGCTGTATAGCGGCCTGGTTGATACAGCTTAAAAAGGGTAGCGTGAGCAGCAAAAAACATCGCCGAGGATACTAAAAATAGCTGAAGCAAAAGCCAGATTTGGCGTTGAATCAGATTGGCTAAGGGAAAAGCCGATCGCAAAAACAGCAGCAGCGGAAATAAGAGCCCGACACAGTGAGTTACAGGCGTAAACAGCGACTTGGGAAACATCCCGCTGCCGCGCCCTGTCAGCCAATAATCTACCGGGTTTGGACGAAAAAAAGCATTTCTGCCGTCTGGTGCAAATTCGCCCATTTGCTTCGCTTCTGCTGCGGTATAAGTTGGGCCAAATTCAGAGTTATCTAAGGCATAGGGCAGCATTACTAAAAATATTACTCCCAAACCTGTAGTGCAAAATAGGTAATTAGTTCGATCGCGCGACAAGCGCAAACCGCCTTTTTCCCAGCATAGCAGGCGCAAAACTAAAATTCCAGCAGCAACCAAGGCGTAAGGAGGATAGAATAGTCCGATCAGGGCGATCGCTCCCAAACAAGGCAGCAAGGAACTGCGCGACAAATAATATAAAAAAGCCAGAAATATCGGATAAATAAAAGCTCTTGGCGTTGTGGAAGCCAAATCGTCGGTCATCCACATATGCTGATTTAGCAGCAAAGATGCAATAAATCCAGTCATCGGCACTGGCAGCATTTCTAGGCAAAGGCCAAAACAGTAATAAGTGGAGATTAAGCCGAGAAATAGCGGCAATATTTTGTGAAAAAATAGCGGGTGAATGCCAATTGTTGCGGCTAATTTGTAGAGCGTGCTGTATCCTGCGGGGGCGACTGATTGAAAATAATTAGCAATGAAATCGTTGGGGAATAATTGGCGATCGACAAACCGCATCATCCAGAAAACGTGCTGCCTCGCATCGTCTTGCACCATATACTCGGCGCTAAAGACTTGCTTGAGTCCTAAAATACCATAAACTGTGGCAAATGTCAAGCTCAGAGTCAACCAAAATATTGTGTGCGATCCGGATGTGCGATCGACTGTAGCAGTCAGAAATTTGTGCAACCGAGCTATTAATACCATTTGAGATTTGAGATTTGAGATTTGAGATTTGAGATTTGAGATTGACTGATTTTCAAAACAAGGATTATATCATGCCCGGTCAATTACCCCTAATAAAAAGAGTTTGTAGCGAGGACTTTAGTCCTCGCTACAAACCGCTTTATTTTCAACTTCGCCCTATTTTAGATTATTTTCCAGGCCGCACGCCCGCAATTTTAAGGCGAATCCGATACAGACTTGTATTTGCCGTAATGTAAAGCGTTTTGCGATCGCTTTCTCCCCAAGCCACATTAGTTGCCGTCTCAGGCACAGAAATCTTCCCCAAAACCTTGCCATCCGGCGAGAAAATCCACACACCCCCCGGCCCGGTGCTGTAAACATTCCCCTCTAAATCAACTTTTAGACCGTCGGGAGCTCCGCCTTGACCGGCGTCTTTTAAATCCGCAAAAAGCCGCTCATTTGTAACAGTTCCGTCCGGTTTTACATCGTAAACAGCAATGTATCTCGCTTCCGAATTGTTGACATAAAGTTTTTGCTCGTCTGGTGAAAAGGCGATGCCATTCGGCAGCACCAAATCCTTAACCAGCAGAGTTAATTTTCCGTCTGGTGCCAGCCTGTAAACACCGTAAAAACCCAATTCTTCCTGCTCTTTACTAACACCGTAGGACGGATCCGTAAAATAAATGCTGCCGTCGGATTTAACAACCAAATCGTTCGGACTGTTGAACCGCTTGCCCTCGTATCTATCCGCCAATGTGATAACTTTGCCGTCCTTTTCTGTGCGGGATACGCGGCGATTTTCGTGTTCGGCAGTAAGTAAGCGGTTTTCTTTGTCTAAAGTATTCCCGTTGGCTTTTCCCGAAGGGCGGCGAAATACCTCAACTTGCTGATTTGATGTGAGTTTATAGATAATATTGGCGGGAATATCGCTGAACAGCAAAAAGCCGTCTGGATGCCAAATCGGGCCTTCTATAAATTGGAAATCGCCAGCTACTTTTTCTAATTTCGCACTGTCATCAAGAATATCTTGCACGGTGTTTTTTTTCTCCCTGTTTTCCGTGTGGGCGGTCAACTTTGTTAAGTTACCCCTGAGTTTTTTGCTGGGGTTGCTGATTGCTAAACTTAATACTATCACCAACAAACTAATTGTAGCAATTTTGATTGTCATGTTTGCTCGTAACTGAATTACTTCCTTCCCACCATAAGATTACCTAAGCTGTCGCGCCTTTAAATTGTATATTCAGGGCGGGCGGGACACCCCACAAGACTTGAATTTTTTTTGACATACAATTTAAATGCCGCAACAGCTTATCTCCTTCTTTACTTATTCCTTTCTTTTTTCTGTGCGACAAGAGCGCTATCGCGCCCCCGCGGTAACACGTCGAAAGCGGTTCGTCAACTCACTATTTTGATAAAAAAAAGATAATTTAGAGGGGTATTAAATTCGATAGTACGGTATGTAACAAAAAAAAGAAGCTCGAAAATGCGAGCTTAATTATATTTAACTTAAAACGTTTCACCTGTCAAGTGTTAAGCTGGAAATGACACGAATAGAAGTGCAATACCGATCGCGATCGCACATATACCCATCACAAAAGACCAGAAGCGGTGATAGCTACTAACCACCGTACCGCTATCGCTTTCAAGCTGAATCAAATCCATCCAAGGTGCAACACCCCGGCGGAACCAACCCAAAGCCCTAACATCCATTCCAATCAAACTTTTAACCCGTTTCATGCCAAACAAAAAATTACCAATTGGCCCAAAACGAGAAGCATAGCGCAGATAAATCATTCCCGTTCTGTCTTGCAATTTTAAATCAGAACCGAAGGTATAACCCGCATCGCCGCGACCAATTAATTCGCCTTGCAGTTTCGCAGGCTGACCTCGCAAAGGACTTGCATAAGGGTCAGACATTAAGGTTAAAACGTCCAAATGTTCGGCTTGTTGGTAATTCGGGAACATCACCAAAGTCTTGAGCAAAATTCCCACGCCCAAAGCGATTAAAGGACAAGCAACCATCATCATCGGATTTACAGCATACAGGGCAATGCCGATCGCCAAACCCACCGCTAAGCCCAGAGTTTCTGCACTGTACAGCAGCAAATCGAACACAAAATTTCCGTACAATCTCCGCTTGCTCAAAAGGTTGCCTTCGCCGACAATCCGGCCCATGTCAAACTCAACATCCAAGCCTAATTGTTCGGCATAAGTGCTCAAAGCGCGAACTCGTTTACCAGTCAGCGGGTGAGTAGAGTTCAACTCCATCCACCAACCCCACGGATTAAACATATCCCACAAAAACACTCGCCCAATTTTTTCTGGTTCCGAAGAAATCCTGTAAGCAGTGCCAGTAGATGTGGCAGCTTTGGCATCGTAAATGCCTAAAGCGCGAGTTCCTTCTAATAAGCGGCTGGGTTCTGTTGCTGTTTGTCCTTCTTCCAAAATACCGTAAGCAATTTTTACCAAAGCGCGGGATAAAGCATTGGGGTTGCCCGTAGTTTCGGCAGCAAAATGGTCGGCAAAATATTCTCGCGTCCGCGACAAATACAGCAATAAATAAGTGCCGGCGATGTAAAACAAATAAGCAACAGCAGCTACACTACCCGCCGCCTCTTTAGCTTTCCCAGCACTTCGACCCATCCTTTGAGCAGTAGTGTAAATTAAATAAGTAATCTGCACCAAAGTCGAAGCTAAAGTCATTACTGCAAAGTCCCAGTGGACGATGTGACCGAGTTCGTGGGCGTAAACAGTGGCAATTTCATCGTCGTCTAAATAGGTGAAAAGACCTTGACTGACGACTAAGCGAGCGCTGTTGGGAAATGAACCGTAAGTAAAAGCAGTAGGGTTTTGGTCGTCGATAATTCCTAAACGCACAGAAGAGAGTTTTTTCTGCTGGCAAACCTTCTGAATAACTTTCGCTGTTTCGGGACTTAGGCTTTCTATTTCTGCTAGGGAAACCCAGCGAGTATCGTAGAGCAAATTTTGGGTTAAGTCCATCAAGTAAGGCGATAGGAAAAAAGCAGCGATGTTAAAAATCAGAGTTATGGGAAGTGCGAGAGACAATCCGACGACTGGATCGGGACTGTTGAGAATCAAAACTGAGGCTAAGGATAGCGCTAACACCATACCAAATAGCATGGTGATGGTGACGCCGGAAGCTAAAACGAGATTTGAGCCAGTTTTCTGTATGAGTTTAACGCCGGCTTTGCGCGATCGCCCTGCCTTGCGTAAAGGGGCCTGAGATGACATAATACTCTCCGAAGGTTATTGACAAATGGAAATTCTCGTGGGATTTTATCTATACTTCACTGTTTTAACCTGTGAATGCGGATTGCTGTAAGGGGCCTCAACAAAAATATAGAATTTCCTTGAGAATTGTTAAGACTGAAAACCGCCCCGAAATTTATTTGTGCGGATTCAACTCAAAACTCAAAACCCTAAACCCAAAACTATTTAAAATTTACTGCCATGCCTATTATTGAAATTGCCCAAAAAACGCGCGTATCTGCTAGAAAATTGGCAGTTTTGTCCGCTGATGCCAAAAATCAAGCTATTGAGGCTATGGCTAAAGCTTTAGAAGCTGCTGCGCCGGATATTGTGGCGGCGAATGCGGCTGACTGCAAGGCGGCAAGCGCGGATGGAATTGCGAAACCGCTGTACGATCGTCTAAAGTTAGATGAGAGCAAGTTGAAAAGTGCGATCTCCGGCGTGCGAGATTTTGCGATACAGACAATCGGCTGAAAAAATACAACCAAGGCACGGAATGCGTTTGGGGATGTACCCGTTGTTACTACTGAAACTCGGTTTGTCCGATGGAAGTTGCGCCCATGGATCAAATTGGTAAGATTAAACAAGAAATTCTAGATCGCAAAGATGACCAAGCCAGTAGATCGATTAGCCACGGGAAAGTCTTAATCAACAAAGAATTACGGTTTTTGATTTCACAAATCGTAATTTTTGCATCCAAAATCTCAAATCCCCGGATCGTCTCGGTCAAATACCATCTGTGTCTAATCAACATAAGATTAGCAAGTGTGGGAAATGCTAAACCTTATTTAATTAATAGCAAAAAAGGAGTTTCGACCCTGATGAAAAAAAACATTAAAGTTATTGTCACTAAGATTTACGATATATTCTTTGCCAAAATAGCAAATTTTGCTATCACAAGATACATGGACACAGGCTTCCTCTATAAATACTTGCTTTACGGAAATAAAGAACGCTTGCAAATTGCTGAAACTGCTGTGGTGAACAATGCTACTTTTAACACAATTTCCGGCACTATCCAAATAGGAGAATATGTATTTTTTGGACATCATGTTGCAGTGTTAACAGGAACACATGATTATAATAAATTCGGACGTGAAAGACAGATAACTGTTCCTGCTTTTGAAAAAGACGTAATCATTAAGGAGGGAGCTTGGCTGGCTAGTAATGTTACTGTTATTGGACCTTGTATAATTGGAGAACATTCAGTGGTAGCTGCTTGTTCTCTAGTTAATAAGGATGTACCGCCTTATACTATTGTCGCTGGAATACCTGCTAGAGTTATCAAAAAAATTACCCCCCCTTCCAATACCGCTCAAACGGTCGGTTAATAACCAGTTGTATTGGGAATTAAAGTATTGACAGAGAATCATTCCTGAAGGAACTCTGACTCTCTGAAACCGGGTTTCTTAATCTTAAGTAAACCCACCGAAAACAACACAATATCCAGATACCCGACTTTTTGAAAAAGTCGGGTATCTAAAAGAAGACGATTTTACCTTTTTAAAATAACTCAATCAAATCTTAAGCTGGAAAGGACACGAATAGAAATGCAATACCGATCGCGATCGCACATATACCCATCACAAAAGACCAGAAGCGGTGATAGCTACTAACCACCGTACCGCTATCGCTTTCAATCTGAATCAAATCCATCCAAGGTGCAACGCCCCGGCCGAACCAACCCAAAGCGCTAACATCCATTCCCATCAAACTTTTAACCCGTTTCATGCCAAACAGAAAATTACCAATTGGCCCAAAATCCCGAAGCATAGCGCAGATAAATCATTCCCGTTCAGTCTGGCAATTTCAAATCAGAACCGAAGGTATAACCCGCATCTCTGTATCAGTTTAACGCCGGCTTTGCGCGATCGCCCTGCCTTGCGTAAAGGGGCCTGAGATGACATAATACTCTCCGAAGGTTATTGACAAATGGAAATTCTCGTGGGATTTTGTCTATACTTCACTGTTTTAACCTGTGAATTCGGATTGCTGTAAGGGGACTCAACAAAAATATAGAATTTCCTTAAGAATTGTTAAGACTGAAAACCGCCCCTAAATTTATTTCTGGGGATTCAATTCAAAACCCAAAACCCAAAACCCAAAACCCAAAACTCAAAACTCAAAACCCAAAACCCAAAACTATTTAAAATTTACTGCCATGTCTATTATTGAAATTGCCCAAAAAACGCGCGTATCTGCTAGAAAATTGGCAGTTTTGTCCGCTGATGCCAAAAATCAAGCTATTGAGGCTATGGCTAAAGCTTTAGAAGCTGCTGCGCCGGATATTGTGGCGGCGAATGCGGCTGACTGCAAGGCGGCAAGCGCGGATGGAATTGCGAAACCGCTGTACGATCGTCTCAAGTTGGATGAGAGCAAGTTGAAAAGTGCGATCTCCGGCGTGCGCGACGTTGCGAAACTCCCTGAGCCGATCGGTGTCGTGCAAATTCACCGTGAATTGGATACAGGATTAATTCTGAAGCGCGTCACCTGTCCTTTGGGCGTTTTAGGCATTATTTTTGAAGCGCGCCCAGAAGCTTTAATTCAGATAGTATCCTTGGCAATCAAATCAGGAAATGGCGTCATTCTCAAAGGAGGCAAAGAGGCAGTCCGTTCCTGCGAAATATTGACAAAAGTGATATATCAAGCATTAGCAGAAACTGCGGTTAATCCAGAAGTCGTGCAGTTGCTCACCACGCGGGAAGAAACAATCGAACTGCTCAAAATGGATGAATATGTAGATTTGATTATTCCCAGAGGTTCTAATTCCTTCGTGCGGTTCGTGCAGGAAAATACGCGGATTCCCGTCTTGGGACACGCCGACGGAATTTGTCATTTGTACGCAGACAAAGCGGCGGATATTCAGAAAGTAGTAGAGATTTCTGTCGATGCAAAAACTCAGTATCCAGCCGCCTGCAATGCCATTGAAACCTTGTTAGTTCACAGTGCGATCGCCCCCAAATTCCTGCCCGCAGTTGCCGAAGCTTTGCAGCAGAAAAAAGTCGAATTGCGGGGAGACGAAAAAACTCGCGCCATCCTAGAAAATATTGCCCAAGCAAATGAAGCGGATTGGTCTACAGAATACAGCGATTTAATTTTGTCAATCAAAATAGTAGATTCTGTGGAAGAGGCAATTAACCATATAAATACATACGGTTCCAGACATACAGATGTCATTGTTACCGAAGACAGCGAAGTCGCCGAAACATTTTTAAATGGAGTCGATGCGGCCGGAGTTTATCACAATTGTTCGACTCGATTTGCCGACGGTTTCCGCTACGGCTTCGGTGCAGAAGTGGGGATTAGCACGCAGCAAATGCCGCCTCGCGGGCCTGTTGGTTTAGAGGGGTTGGTGACGTATAAGTATCGAGTTGTTGGAGATGGTCATATTGCCGCGAGTTATGTAGGGAAAGATGCTAAGGAATTTACACATCGAGATTTGTAAATCCTCGATAGCCGATCGAACCAGACAATAAAAAAGCCTGTAGGGGCGGGTTTTACCAACAATATTTGATGTTCGCGAACAATTTATATAAACCCGCCCCTAGACAGCCGATAATCTAGATTAACCTGATGTTCGATCGAATGCCAAAAATGTAGATTTGGATTTGTCGTTGGGTGGGGGCGGGTTTATTATATTTTTGGTTTCTAACATAGATGGTTGGTAAAACCCGCCCCTACGATATCCTGTAGATACTGAATCTTAAGCAAAGTGTCCATTCTCCTTAATCCATCCCAAAAAAAGCGATCGCCCTCGCATTCAAACAAACTTAGCTACAATAAGCTATACTGTGCTCGGCGACTCCCCAACTCGAACAATTTTCCGTTGTTTATGTCTAACTCCTCCCTCCTCGCCCCCGGTTCAACTCTCGAAAAACGCTACCGCATCCTCAGCGAATTAGGCCGCGGTGGCTTCGGCCGCACTTACCTCGCCGAAGACATCAACCGCTACAACGAACATTGCGTGCTCAAAGAGTTTTCTCCGGTTGTTCACAGCCCGAAAGCTGCCGAATTGTTCGATCGCGAATCGAGTATGCTTTACAGCCTCCAACACCCGCAAATCCCCCGCTTTCGAGAACTCCTGCGAACCGATATCGGCGGCAATCAATCTTTATTTTTAGTGCAAGATTATATCAAGGGTCAAACCTACGAAGAAATACTGATATCGCGTCAGCAACAAGGTAAAAATTTTACCGAAGCCGAAGTTACTCAACTGCTATTTCAGCTTTTACCAGTTTTAGAATACATCCACTCAAAAAATTTAATTCACCGCGATATTTCCCCGGATAATATTATTCAGCATGATGCTGACAAACTACCATTTTTAATTGATTTCGGTTCAGTCAAACAAATCGCAGCCAATGCCGTACATCAGTTTAACCGACAATCGGATACGGCGATCGGCAAACAGGGTTATTCGCCCGCGGAACAAATGCTGCAGGGTAAAGTATCTCCGGCTAGCGATTTATATGCTTTAGCAGTCACGGCTTTAGTCTTGCTAACGGGCAAAAAGCCTCAAAAATTGTACGATATTAACGGCAAAACTTGGAATTGGCGATCGCACCTCAGTGTCAGCCCAAATTTAGCCACAGTATTGGATCGGATGTTAGCAGAACAATCGGGCGATCGCTACCAATCTGCAAAAGCAGTCCGCGAAGCACTCAAAGATCCAAAACTATCTCAAATTAGCAGTATAATTTCCCAAATGGTGACAATGAACTTTGTCGGCCGCCCTTTCAAAAACACCACTCAAACTGCTACCAGCAATCATACTCCTGTTAACCAAAACCCTCAAATTGTTAAAAACAACAACATTTTCAAGTTAATACCTTGGAAAACCCTAGGGAGTTTAAGCGTGGTTTTGTTGCCGGGAATGTTAGCTTTTAGTGTAGTCAAATCTGGTTTCACGTTGCCCAAGTTGCCGGATTTACCTAAATTTTCTTCGCGCCAGCAACCTCCCGATACATCCTTAGAGCAAGCTGAAATAATTCGTCAAGAAAAGATTGGTAAACGGCGCAAAAATCTCAATATTAATCAAGATATCTTCTATCAAAAAGTTGATGAATTATATTACAATAAATATCCAGAATTCCAAGGTCGTATCTTGACAGAAAAGTCAGAAGATGCTGAAATTAGGCGGAAATGGTATGCAGTTGCTGAGGATTTACTCGACAAGTTGGAGAAAGGAGGACAGTTGTGAAATTTAAGATAGAATAAGACTGATTTAACCGCAGAGGGCGCAGAGGGCGCAGAGGGAAGTGGACAAGGGATCACAAAAAGAGAGGGAAGAGAAAGATAACTTTATCTGGTTTAATACAAATTGGTATAGGCAACGCACTTTTAGTTTATTACAAAATGGATTCTATTCAACTTACAGGAATTCGCTGCTACGGATATACGGGCTATCTGCCGGAAGAGCAAGTTTTGGGCCAGTGGTTTGAAGTGGATGTTACTCTCTGGCTGGATTTATCGCAAGCAGGAAAAAGTGATGATATTCAACATACTCTTGATTACCGCAGCGCAATTACTCTGATTCAAAAGCTAGTCAAAGACTCGAAGTTTTTATTAATCGAACGCCTAGCAGATACTATTGCTCAAGCGCTTTTACAACTACCCTTAGTCGAGAAAGTTAAACTACAACTCTCGAAACCTGCTGCCCCCATCCCTGATTTCGGTGGCAGAATTACTCTAGAAATTACTAGAAGTCCTTAGTCCTTAGTCCTTAGTCCTTAGTCCTTAGTCATCAGCCCTTAATCTGCATTAGTTTGTCACTAATGACTGATGACTGATGACTGATGACTGATGACTGATGACTATTGACTAATTACCACTTCAGCAAATTAAACTCTTCCATGTCTACTGTATTGCGGTTGCGATAAATCGCCAAAACAATTGCCAAACCTACGGCAGCCTCAGCAGCAGCTACGGTAACTACAAACACCGTAAATACTTGACCTTTAATCTGTACGGGGTCGAGATAATTGGAGAAACCCATCAAATTGAGATTGACAGCATTCAGCATCAACTCGATCGACATTAACACCCGCACTGCATTTCGGCTAGTAATCAAACCATAAACACCAATGCAGAAAAGTGCAGCGGCTAATAACAGAAAATACTGGAGTTGCAGTTGCATAAATTTTGCGATTTTCTCTCAATCAATATTACTACCAAACAGACAGATAGGTGCGCAGCGCGCACCCTAATGTTACTTAGATTCCGGCGAAGAAACATCTCCGGCAGAAACTAATTCGCGAGGCCTTTCTTGCAAACTAAAAGCTGGTGTTTCAGATAGCTTGTTCGACGACAATTGATCGGGCAAGAAATCGCGGCGTGCTAGCACAATTGCTCCTACCATTGCCATCAACAAAAACACTGATGCTAACTCGAAAGGTAGCAAAAAGTCAGTGAAGAAATGTTTGGCGATGGTCACGATCGAACTTTCTGCAGGTGCTCCTGTCGTAGCCACAATAGCCCAAGGAGTAGACACCACCATCGTACCCAAAAGCGCAAATAAACCAGCACAAACCACTGCTGTGGCTACTTGACGCACCCAAGCGTTGGGAATAGTGCGGAAATCTTCGCGCTTGTTAACCAACATAATCGCAAACAAAATCAAGACGTTAACAGCGCCAACATAAATCAATACCTGCGCTGCTGCTACAAAGTCGGCATTCAGCAACAGGTACAAGCCGGCAATGCTGGTAAATACGCCGCACAGCAAAAAAGCTGAGTAAACGATGTTGGAGAACAGCACTACTCCTAATGCTCCTGCAATCATCATTACGGACAGTATGCCAAACGAAACAATTTGAACCCCTTCGGCTAGATTCACAATTTTTAATCCTCTGTTAATTGGGCATTGGGGATTGGGGATTGGGCATTGGGCATTGGGGATTGGGCATTGGGCATTGGAAATTTGTTATTTGTTATTAGAAAAACTACTAACAAGTAATCATTAACCATTAACCACTAACTACTAACTATGCCCCATGCCCCATGCCCTATGCCCCATGCCCCATTACCTATTTTTCGATAATTTACTCTGAAGGGAGACCTGCGCGCCGATCGCTGCTGGGAACATCATGAGGGTCGATCGGACCTTTCGGCAAATAAGCGAATTCTCGCAGCGGTGTCACCATCGGGTCATCTGTAACCTTGTAGGGCAAACGTCCGAGGGCCACGTTGTCAAAATTCAATTCGTGGCGCTCGTAGGTGGCTAACTCGTACTCTTCTGTCATGGACAAACAATTAGTCGGACAATATTCTACGCAGTTGCCGCAGAAGATACAAACACCGAAATCGATACTGTAGTGCTTGAGTTGTTTCTTCTTACTGTCTTTGTTAAATTCCCAATCCACTACAGGTAAGTTGATCGGACATACCCGAACGCAAACTTCGCAGGAGATGCACTTGTCAAATTCAAAGTGAATTCTGCCCCGAAAACGTTCGGAAGGAATTAATTTTTCGTAAGGATACTGTACCGTAATCGGGCGGCGTCTCATGTGGTCAAAAGTAACAGCTAGACCTTGACCGATATACTTAGCAGCTTGAAAACTTTCTTTGGCGTATTCGCCTACTTGATTGAGGAATTTTAGCATGGTGTTCTCTCTCTGTACTTGAGTTTTTGGTAATTGCTAATTGATAATAGGTAATTGGTTAACAGCTATTTTTTTTTACCTGTTGCCATTTACCTATTATGAATTAACCGCCAAAAGCAAAAGGAAAGGCAAGCTTCAAAGCTGCGGTCAATAGCAAATTAACTAAAGCAACAGGCAGCAAAAACTTCCATCCCAAATCTAGCAATTGGTCGATCCGAACTCGCGGCAGAGTCCAGCGGAGCAGAACTGCCAGAAACAGGAAAAAGTAGGCTTTCAGCATGGTCATCGTAATGCCCAGCGTGCCGGTAATTACCTGCAACCAAGGAGTCGTCTCGCTCAATCCCAGGGCATTTGTGATGACTCCGACCGGAATCGGACTTTCCCAGCCGCCGAGGTACAAAACTGCTACTAGCAGGCAAGAAAGGACGAGGTTAACGTAGGAAGCGATGTAGTACAAAGCAAATTTCATGCCCGAGTACTCAGTCTGATATCCTGCTACCAATTCTTCTTCTGCTTCGGGGAGGTCAAAGGGCAACCGTTCGCATTCTGCTAGTGCTGCGATCCAGAAAATCAGGAAACCTGCGGGTTGCCGCCAGATATTCCAGCCGAGAATGCCGTAGCCGGCTTGCTGGTGTACGATGTCGATCGTACTGAGGCTGTTGGACATCATCACAACTGCCAATACTGCCAAAGCTAGGGGAATTTCGTAGCTGAGGGATTGAGCGGCTGCTCTGAGTCCGCCGAGGAGGGCGTATTTGTTGTTTGAAGCATAGCCGGACATCAGCAAGCCGATCGGCTGAATGCTAGAAAGAGCAATCCACAGAAATATCGCTGTCCCGATATCGGCGATCAGCATATGCTCTCCGAAGGGCACGATTAAGTAGGAGAGAAAAACTGGAATCACCACAATTACCGGGCCCAGCGTGAACAGCAGCGCGTCAGCTTTTGCCGGTACAATGTCTTCTTTGAATACCAACTTCAGACCGTCGGCAACGGGTGCTAGTGTTCCCAGAGGGCCGATAAATTCCGGGCCTACCCGCTGTTGAGCGGCGGCGGAAATTTTCCGCTCTAGCCAGACACTAGTAAGTACCCCGAATACAGCACCGACAATCATCAGCACCATTGGCAGCGGTAGCCAAAGCACTTTGGCGATCTCCGCCGGCAAGCCCCAATTGATTAGGGCTTCTACGAAACTTCCTTGTAAGTCAATTCCTGGGTTCATTTTTCCAGCTTTTGAGCGCTCAGCATATAATTTTTCACCCGTCCTTCGTAGGAGTAGGCTTGGAAATCGGGGTTTTTGTAAAGAATTTTAAGGCTTTACCGCCTAATAGTATATCGCCCGACAGGCTCTAAGAACGTACAGACAAGGTGAAATTATTTTATGCCAGAGCCCAGGTTAGCTAATGGGTTTGCCACTTATGTATTTTTAGTCTGGCAACAAGCTGAGTCGATTTGAGATTTGAGATTTGAGATTGAATGAACCTGGAATGCCAAACAAAAGGGCCCAGAGTTAACTCTGGGCCCTTTTAATGCTTTAAAGTAACTTTCAAATGGCTTAAACCATTGATTTTACGTCACTTTTTTTATGGAACTGGGCAGAATCGAACTGCCGTCCAAAGCGGGTATTTACCTTCCGATCGTTCACAGGTTTATCCCTTCTAATCCTCAGGGCGGGAACCATCTTTATCCCAAATGGGGGGATTTTCTAGTGATTGCTTTCCTAGCTAGCCGACTAGAAACGTTTAGCTAGGGCATCCGTTGGGGGTTGTTATGCTACCGTTAACGGAGTTAGGTGGCATACACTCTAAACCGGGCTTAAGAAGTTTTTAGGCTACAGCGACGGCTTTGCGAGCGAAAGGAACGATGTTGTTCGCATTTACTTTTTTGTTTGAGCCGGTATTAGCGAGAGGAGACTCACTCTCGACCTGCATCACGGAGCAGCTTTCGCCACCCTGTCGAAACCATTACAGCCCCTCGTGTGTTCTTTAATCATAGACAATATTTTGTGTTGCGTCAAGCGATTTTGGATTTTGGATTTTGGATTTTGGATTTTGGATTTTGGATTTTGGCACAAAGCTGAGTCAAGAATATTTACATCTTGCAGCATTTTCTTGAACAGGCAAGATGCCTGTTCCACAAGAGTTCAAGTTTTTTTGGGGGTGGGCCCTCCTAGCCCACCCTTGAAAGGTTTATTGACGGTGGTCAAAAATGTCAGCGCTGCGAAGTTTAATGCAAGTTGTCGTCCCAGACGCCGATGTAAATCCGATCGCGCTCGTTGCGTTCGATCGTCAAGCGATTTTAGATTTGAGATTTTGGATTTTGGATTGGGGATTGGGGATTAAAGAAACCGGGTTTTTTGCGGTTAATGCGGGCTGTAACGAAAGTATCTGGCAAAAAAACCCGGTTTCTGACCACCCGTGCCTAATTCCTAATTAATGCAAGTTGTCGTCCCAGACGCCGATGTAAATCCGATCGCGCTCGTTGCGTTCGATCGTACCTTCGAGCGAACCCTTCTTAAACGTAAACTGATTAGTTCGGCGCTGCTGCACGTCGCCCAAGCCTTGCAAAATCTCCCGGCTGGCGCCGCCCACCATTCCGTTTAACGCGGTTCGCACTACCAAATCGTCCACCGACGGGGCAAAAGAACCCTCTGTTTGTACTAGCTGGCCCGAATCGCGATCGTAAATGTAGCCGAGAGTAATCCGATTTGGCAATATTTCGTAAAGTGCGGTCCGAGTATTTGGCCAATAGCCCCGGGCTTGAGCGTCAGTGGGTTCTCCCAATTCGGATATAATCTGACTTTCCGCCGTACCAACGGCATACCCAGGGATTGTGGGAGTCTTCTGATAATTGGTTCCCGGTTGTTCGCTGGGTGCGGGCGATCGATCGGGCGGCAACTCTTTGTCAACAAGTTTTTCCGTCGGCTGTTCTAGGGGCGGTGCCCCCGTGTCCGCCCCCGTTGGGGCTGGTGTTGGGGTTGGGGCCGGTGTTGCGGTTGGAGTTTCAGCAGCAGGCGGCGGAGTTTCTCTGCGAGTCGGCGAGAAAGGCGTTGGTGTGGGCGCGGGAATTGGTGCGGGGCTCGATCGCGCCTCTGGATCTGCAGGGGCCGAAGTGCGATCGTCCTGGGCCACCGGTGCGGGTTCCGAAGACGGCCGGTTGAGGAAAACCCTAGCAATACCGACCAAACCTGCCACAATAAGTGCGATCGCCGCGAGCCCCAAAATCGACCAAACCTTGCGGTTGCCGGACCCAGAAGGCACCACAGCAGGCGCTGTTCTGGAACCTGCAGGCGACTGAGGCCCGTGTCCCGGAATCACCGCCACCGTCGCAAGAGTGCTCGGCGACGCTGCACCATGAGGCTGCCCGTGCAGCAGCGACAGCCACTCATCGACGCTAGCAGGGCGATTTTGAGCTTCTACCGTCATCCCCCGCATCACCGCAGAACTGACAGCCGCACTTAGCTGAGGCTGCAAGTCGCGGGGTGAAGGCATCGGCTGGCTGGTGCGCAAAATTGCAGCCACCGGCACCTGTGCTGTCAGTAAAGTGTAAAGCGTCGCCGCCAGACCGTAAACATCTGTTGCGGGCGTATATTTTCCTTGGGCAAAATACTGTTCTGGGGGCGCGTAGCCGTCGGACACCATATTAGTGTGACTTTGGGTTGCACCAGGAGTAAACTCGCGGGCTATGCCAAAATCAATCAGCACGACTTCGTGAGTACCTTGGCGCAAAATAATGTTTTGTGGCTTGACATCTCGGTGCAGCAAACCCTTTTGATGAACTACTTTTAAAGCAGCCCCAATTTGAGTGATGTAGAGAATTGCGAGATTTTCTGGCAGCGGATTATTTGAACCGACTACATCGCCCAAATTCTGACCGGCTATGTAGTCCATCACCATGTAAGGCTGCCCGTCTTCGACAAAGAAATCGCTGACGCGGACAATATTCGGATGGACGCAGGAAGCCAAGCGCCTCGCTTCGTCTTGAAATTTGCGATCGAACTCAGCAAAATTAGGTTGCTGCCGCAGAGATTCGTTGAGGGTTTTTATGACTACAGGCTGTCCTAAATAGCGGTGATTTGCCCTGAAAGTTATTCCAAAGCCGCCTCTTCCCAATTCTTGTTCGAGGGTGTACTTTCCACCCTGTAAAGTTTTGCCGATTAGCGCATCCATATATTCAGGCGATCGCGTACCAGATAATATGGCTGATTATGGCACGTATGGTCGGCACTCCTCACCACTCCAAAGGGCGATCGCAATCCTCGATCGGCGTTGCCAGTCCTTCCCGAATCGATTCCCGCATCCCCGGCACTGAGAGAAGATACAGTGTCTCCTGCACAGATGCCCAGTCAGATTCTGATAATAACACTGCATTGCTAGTCTGTCCTGCGATCGCAATAGGTTGATGCGACTGACTCACCGCATCGATCAACTGCTGTAACTGCTTTTGGGCTTCATTGATTGGAATCATCATCTTCCACTTTTCTAAATACGCTTTTCTAAGTGATATTGGCTGGCTGTAGACACTGCTACAACTGCCCCAGAAACTTGTCGTACTCTGCGTGTGAACCAACCCAAAACCAGATTACAGTGTCTCCATCCAACTGACCAATTGCTCGATAGTTTTTGGTAATTCGGGCTGAGTAGATTGGTAAGTCTGGATGCACCTTCTTGAAACGCAGGCTTGGATGACTTGGGTCTTCCTTGAACTGGCGATACGCCCCGCGAGTCTGCTGTTGAACTTGTTCGGGTAAATCAGCAAATAATCTACGGAACTCGGTTGTAGTGCTTGACTTCACAATGTTTCTGGATCGAGTTCTTGGGTTTTGCCTGCATGATACTCAGCCATTGCGGTCGCTGCGAGTTTAGCAAGAGCATCTGGGGAACGGGAGAATGCTTGATCCCAGCGCCTCTCGTCTTCAAGTTCTTCCAGAATCATTGAAGCGAGGGCATCTTGCTCGCTGGCAGACAATGTTTTCAACTTGGCGATCGCACGTTCCAGTAACTCAGTCATGGCTACCACACTTTTACAATTAAAATGGCATCCTATCCATTATCCATTGTTTCAGGCAAGTTGAGGGTAGGTCGAACAAATGGCAGGCTAATTATCATCATTAATAACTAGGGGAGAACAACTTCTCTGTTTTAGACTAGCTTTTTCATGCACTTAAATACCTCTCTATATCTCGCAAATGCAGGAATTCCACTATTCAGTCAGAGTGTTCTCTATCAAATTATTTTGCTAATTCCCATTATCGCCATACAAGCTTACATTCACAAAAGACTACTCTAACTAAGTATGATTAAAGCTATTTTTTTTTTGTAATAAATATTCTATCGACAACCTTCTATCTCGTAGGATCGCTGATTGACATCTTGAGCCGCCATCATTGCATTGATGTGGGTAAAGATGCGATCTAATTCCCCAATGGCGTCTAGTTCCGCTGCCTCTTCTGCCATTAGTTTGTCTGCCTTCTTCTTCTCTAACAAATTTTCCATACGCTGTTGCCGAGATTCACTAAATTTGAACAACTTCCACCGATCGACTTTTTCAAGGCAAATTTCATGGATTAACGAGGAGAGTTTGTTGAGAATTGAAACCATTGTATGCTCCCAGCTTCGGGTTTTAGGTAGTGACTAGATTATAGCTTTTATTCAATCTGGCAGATTTAATGCTCCAAGCGAGAACCTTCAAATTACCGCCAAAACCAGTGACTTAAACAGCCAAACGGCGTTACAGTTCAAGTCGGATGATATTCATCCCTGCTTATTTGCCACCGCCATATCTTGCCTTCTTCAGGATCGTCCACCTCTGCAATGAACTTCATTCCCACTTTTTGCAACACCCTATTCGAGGCATTTTTTTCAGCTAAAGTGTGGGCGATGACTGCTTTAACCTCCTCGTGAGCGAAAGCATAATCGATCATTCCCTGTGCCACCTCAGTTGCAAATCCGCGATTCCAATATTCGGAAGCAATTTCATAACCTATCTCTATAGTCCCCGACTCATCAGGTGAGCCTTTGAAACCTCCGTTGCCGACCAGCACTTCATTTTTTGGATGAATAAAGAAGTAGTTGCCCCACTCAGTTGGAGGCGGATTGGATTCGCAAGATTCGTCAGCAGGGAGGGAAAATGCTTCCGGGAAATGAGGCCAGCTATTAGGGACTACGACATTTAAAATTGCTGCAAGCTCGCTTTTATTGCGCAATAAAGCTTCTACGTGAATCCTTTCGATGGCAAGTAGTTGAAGATTGTTAGTTTTAATCATTTTTCTACCTTGTTTAACCAATTATGAAATAACACTAGAGACACTATCGAAACGCTGTTCTCGGGACCCTGGCGAGTTGGTAAGCCCCCCGACTGTCCACCAATTGATATTGATTTGGCTGCAATCCTAATTGCACAAATTTCTCTGGATATCCCAGCACCAAAATAGAGGGAGAAGTTGGGTTTTTAGATTCCTTAATGTAGTCGATCGCCTTTTGGACAGCTCGGTAGTAAGTCACCGGCCCTTGGGTATAAAAAACCAGACTGGGTTTCCAGAAGCCAACCATCATCAACTCTTCCCCCGGCAGTTTTTGTTGAACCGCAACCTGCGCTAACTCTCTCAGAGGTAACTGGCGGTTGATATCGACCACTTTGTAGGCGGGAGTAAGACCAAAGATGATAAATGCTACTAACCCGATCAGGTTAGCAACCAAAATCCAGCGCTGTTGCCGCTTCCAGAGTAAAAGTGCGATCGCCACCGCTGTAGTTATCCAAATCGCACCGCCGACAATCAGCAATCCCGACTCCTGAATTGCTTGGGGAAAATTGGGCATTGCCGGGTCATCTCCCAGCCAGTTGTAGCTGTAGAAAGTTGCTCCGGCTACAATTAATAAAAATATCACATTAAAAATGTATGTAACTAACAGCCCTCGCGGTAAAGAATTCGTTTTTTTTTCTAACTTTGCCTGCCTGTTTTTTGGTTCGTTGCCTGCAATAATATCGCTCCACAGCAGCGTTACCAAAATCGCAGCGGCGGGGATTAAAGGCAATACATAACTCGGCAATTTGGTAACGGCGATCGTAAAAAAGCCAAAGATGCAGCCGAACCAAAATAGGGCAAATAAACTCAACTGAGCCGATCGCGGTTGACGGCGCCAGTAACTGCGCTGCCAAAAACGGGTGCGGGCGATCGCCACCGGCAAATAAATCGACCAAGGTGCAAAACCAACTAGCACTACAAAAAAGTAAAAATACCAAGGCGCCGAGTGCTTGTTGACTACCCCAGTAAAACGCTGGAAATTGTGATAGCCGAAAAAACTGTCAATATAAGTTTGACCGTTGGCTAAAATAACGAAAATGTACCACGGCAGGGCGATCGCCAGAATAATCAAGATTCCAGACACCGGACGCATTTCGCGCCAAAGTTGCCGAAAATTTCCCAAATAAAGCCCGAAGCAGCCAACAATCAGCGCTGGCACAACAATTCCCACAGGCCCCTTAGCCAGAATTGCTAAGGCAATTAGTACGTAAAAAGTCAGATACCACTTATTGGGAAATCGGGAAGCGGAAACAGTAGAAAATTCTGCTTGTTCTCTCTGTTCTTCTAGAGTGTAACCGAGGAAAAAGGCGAGTAGTGCCGAACACATACAGCCGACTAATAGCATATCTGAAACGCCAGTCCGTCCCCAGGCAATAGTTTGGGGATTTAAAGCTATTAGGGCCGCACCAATCCAAGGAGTAGAAAAAAAGATTGGGAGATTGGGGAAGTGTCCGAGGGGGGGAGTGTCCGAGGGGGGGAATTTTGCTTCTTCCTCATTCTGTCTTCCTTCTTCCTTCTTCCTTCTTCCTTCTTCCTTCGATTTCGATAGGGTATAAAATCCGAGGCAAGTCAGACCGATAGCGCACAAAGCCGACGGAAGACGCACGGCCAATTCGTTAACGCCGAGAGTGCGGTAAGCCACCGCCATCAGCCAGTAAATCAACGGCGGCTTGTCAAACCTCGTTTCGCCGTTGAAATAAGGAGTGATCCAATCCCCTGTCACCGTCATTTGACGGGCGGCTTCGGCAAACAGCGGTTCGGTTTCGTCAACTAAACCGATGTTGCCGAGATTCCACAAGAAACCTACCCAGGCGATCGCGCACAGCCACAACAGCGACAGCAGCTTTGGCGCGATCCTCTTCGAGGGCTTTCCTTCGGATCGCTTCGCTAACGCTAACGGGCGATTCCTAAACTCTGACAAATTTTTAATAACTTCCTTCACGCAAACTTCCTGCGATTTTAGATTTTAAATTTTAGCTCGCATAGAGAGTCTACCGAAAGATTCGCATTCTCGAAACTCCCAATTCGATCGAATCCGGTTCAACTGAGATCTTGCACCCTTCTCAACAAGGCTTTTATGGGCGGGCTCTCCTGCCCACCCCACAAGAAAATTCACTCTTTGTGGAACAGGCATCTTGCCTGTTCTTTATTTCGATCGAATCCGGTTCAACTGAGATCTTGCACCCTTCTCAACAAGCATTTCATGGGCGGGCTCTCCTGCCCAACTCTTTGTGGAACAGGCATCTTGCCTGTTCTTTAATCCCCACAAGAAAATTCACTCTTTGTGGAACAGGCATCTTGCCTGTTCTTTATAATGGTGCCGCTATGTGAGTTTAACCTCCCATAACGGCACCATTCTCAACAAGACCGGATCGACCGGGTTTCTCTACCCAAATCTCGGCACCTGCAGCTAAGGATTCAAGGCTGCAAAATTAATTGCCATTCTCTGGCTGTGCTGTTCCAAGCGGGCGAGGCTGTCTCCCCGGCCACGTAAGGCCCCCAGTAGCGGCGAGAACCATCCTGAGCAAAAACAACCAAAATGTCTCCCTGTTGGACTTGTAACTTGCCCTCCGGCAGCGATAGCATCAGTCCCTTGCCGCCGCCTTCCCCCGGCGCAAAATCCCAGTGTGCGGGTTTGCCGTAGGATTTCTCGGCTTGCCGTTTCGACAGCAGGGCCACTCGCACTGGGTGTTCGCTGCGGTTGCTGACGCGCAGACTGCCGGTGGCTTTAGTATTTGCAGGGATTGAGGAAAGCAATTCCTCCTCTGACTCTGGGGGGGTTGGTATTGAGTCGGGGTTGGGCTCGTTGGCGGTGTCTGCCGAAGCTGTCGCGACTGGGGAAACGGGGGGTATTGGGGGGAGTGCGGTGGCTGGGGAGGGCAAATCGCTCGGCAGATTTGAACCGTTAGAGATAGTGATTTCAAAACGTCCTAGAAACATTCCTGTAATTAGGACGATCGACACTCCAATTACGAGCTGGTAAATTTTAAGTTTCATAAATTTTACGCTTAAAGGATAGACTGCACGCCCAATTAGTCTTAACTATTTTTAATGTAGAACCCGGGGCTGGTGTGCCACAAGATACAGTTACACTTAATTACTTGACCGTTCTCGGCGATAAGTCGGCGATCGTTCAATACCATTTTAGATGTTAAATTTTAGATTTTAGATTGCTACATACTGAACCCGGTAAGGATTTGGAGTTTGTCTGGAGCGGCATTTTTTGACTCATCGGTATAACTTTTAATACCCGTTTAAAAAAAGAATGCAACTATAGGCAGATGATCCAAACCCCAACAGTCATCAGTCATTCCCAATCTCAAATCTCAAATCTCGAATCTCAAATTGTATAACTTTTATGCAGAATACCCGAATTAACAGATTGATTGATGTTCTGGGCGAGCGATTCCGAGGCTGGCTGAGCAATCCTTGGCGGCGGATTTCGCTTTTGCTAATTAGTCTGCTATTCGGCACTTTTTTGGGAACAGCTATTTCGACGATCGCCGGACAATCTGCTGATTGGGATATTATCGCCGCCGGGCTGTTGGTGTTGTTGACGGAACTCGTGAACTGGCTGGTTTACGGCGGCGCGCGGCCTGCAGTGGGTTCTTTGTGGGTGGAGATGCTCAATGCTCTGAAAATTGGCCTGACTTACAATTTATTTGTGGAGGCTTTCAAACTAGGCTCTTAAAAACTTTTTGCATCGGCGCGGGTTTAGGATGAAATATTTGTCAGTTGCGGATAGTATTTGTACAAAACCAGCCCCCGCCTAGAGAGTTTTTATGATATGGCTCGATCGACTGTAACCCCTGTTGAGATTTTACACCGGTGGCAAGCGGGCGTAAGCGTTGCCCTCGAAGAGGATCGCCCGTTAGCGAAAGCGTTGCGATCCGAAAGAAAGCCCTCGAAGACGATCGCTCGCGACCTCGATCGCCTGGCTTTTTGGGAACTTGCCGATGATATGCGATCGCGCGCTTTTGGCATTACTTCCGACAATGCAGCCGATGTTGTCCGCTGCAAAACCGATTTATTCTTTTCTATTCTTGACGAACTGCCTACTTTCTCGCTCAAATCAACTGTTTTTCTCGAAACTTTGTGGAATCTTTGGCTGCCGCTGGCAATGCAATTATCGACTGAAAAACAAACTTTAAACCGTCCTTTAATTCAAGGAATTTTAGGAGGGCAAGGGACGGGAAAAACTACTTTATGCCAAGTTTTGAGGCTGATTCTGGGAAAATTGGGATATTCTACTGTCAGCCTTTCTTTAGACGATCTTTACAAGACTTATGCCGATCGCCAACAACTCCAAAAAGCAGACCCGCGTTTAATTTGGCGCGGCCCCCCCGGCACTCACGATATTGACTTGGGAATCGCAGTTTTAGACAAGTTGCGCCGTTCTCAAACTCTCGAATTAGCAGCAGTTGACAATCCAAAATCTGATGTCCTAAAACCGGAGATAATTAAAAATATAGAAATTCCCAGGTTTGACAAATCAGCCTGCGGAGGTGCAGGAGATAGAAGTCAACCCGAAATTATTTCCGGTGCGGATATTGTACTTTTTGAAGGTTGGTTTGTCGGCGTGAATCCCGTGGTTGATGCCAAATTGAACGAGTTTTTGGCGGGTGTACCGTTTCCGATTTCCACAGAGGGCGACTGTCGGTTTGCGCGCGATATGAATGCGAAGCTGCACGACTATCTGCCGCTGTGGAACCGATTAGATCGGTTGATGGTTTTGTATCCCCAAGATTATCGCATTTCTCAAGTCTGGCGCAATCAGGCGGAACAGGAAATGATGGCCGCGGGGAAGTCGGGAATGTCAGAGGCCGAAATTAATCGGTTTGTCGAATATTTCTGGAAAGCGCTGCATCCCGAGTTATTCATTAAGTCGATGGTGGAGGGCGATGGGGTGGATTTAGTAATTGAAATTATGAGCGATCGCACTGTCGGCAAAATTTGTCGGGCGATCGACTTAAAATTAAGCGATTAGGGACAGTTAAATTTAACACTTTAAGGACACAACATTGTTGTGTCCCTACCGTATTGCAGCCTTTAAGGACACAACATTGTTATGTCCCTCTGTATTGCAGCCTTTAAGGACACAACATTGTTGTGTCCCTACCGTATTGCAGCTTATCGTGCATTCAATTGAGAATTCAAGGCTTATGCAAAAACTCGTTTGACGCGCGAATTATAGGGGTAAGGTTCGCCACAAGCACCCTACAATACAGAGGTTTTGCATCGAGGATGGAGAATTTCTAAATTAACTGCCGGGAGTACCAAGATCGATCGCTCTCTGGACCAAATCGTCGGTAACTTCGCCCGGCGTACCTGCGGGGTTAAGATCCTGAGCCATCGAACGAAAATCATCGGGATTGCCGCTTGTATCTGCCGGCTTTGCGGTCTCTGTAGGAGCGGGAATAGGAAATTTAGGTGCAGTTGCAGCGGCGGCAGCTTCGGCGCCGGCACCCGTGCGATCGATATCACTAACGCTGAATTCTTTTGAAGCTTCGTAGTCTGCTGATACATCAACGGTCGGCAACTTTTGTTCTCCAGCTTCCGCGCTTTCAGCGATCTGATCCGCGTCAAAGCTTTGAGTGTCTTTTGGTTCTGTATTT
This sequence comes from Microcoleus sp. C2D2, assembly GCF_036702495.1. Taxonomy (NCBI): domain Bacteria; kingdom Bacillati; phylum Cyanobacteriota; class Cyanophyceae; order Oscillatoriales; family Microcoleaceae; genus Microcoleus; species Microcoleus sp. C2D2. The sequence continues at coordinate 42,056 of NZ_JAUBTO010000050.1, forward strand.
ATTTCCGACATAGCCGACTCCTTGCTAGTTTTATTTAACAATTCACTTTCTCAATCATTAGTTAAATTCCAGGCTTTTTCATCTACCCGCAGATGTATCTTTGGCTTCTATCTTAAGGATGATTTATTCTAGGGTGGCGGCTCAACATTACACCAGTTTCCGAAAATAATGCAACTTTAGGCAAGCTCCAAACCTATACATATTCAGCCATTCCCTATTGTTTAATCTCAAATCTCCAATCTCCAATCTCAAATCGTATTACCTCTCGGGGATGGTGACTTGCACTTACAAATCTTGATATTTGTATATTCTGGAAGCATTTTTAAGGAATTTAATTTATGAACTCACCCGCCGCCACCAATCCTCACTCTCTCTCCAACGATACTCAAAACATCCTTCAGACAATCAACGGGTTGGGTACAGATGAAAAACTGGCGCTGCTCTACTTTGTTTATGAAAAAATGGGAGATTCAATTACACCAGCCGCTCCCGCCGCCGCCGACCCAGAATTAGCTCCCATGCTGCTCGATGATTTTTACAAGCTTTCCCATGACGAACAACTGAATATAATGCGAGGTATTGTCAACCGCGACGACACGCCGTATTCTCACGCTTACGGAGCTTTAACTGCTAACAATCAGTTGCTGGTTTGGTATGCTTGGGCTATTGATATGGGAAAAAAAATTGTCGATATCCCCGAAGGATATAAGGCAACTGAGGCTGTCAATGGTGTGTTGGGTCAAATTGAAGGTCTTGAGTTTGAACAGCAAATTTCGGTGCTGCGCGACGTAGCTAATAATATGGGCTACACCGATGTTAAACCAATTGCTACTCAGGACGAAGTAGGGAAAACTTCTAGTCTTTAGATAAGACTCGGCGGTTCAAACCGCTGCATAGACTCAAACGCAGCCTGCGGCTCGACCCTCGCTCCGCCGAACGTCCTCCGCAGACGGCAGAATAAAGGAGGCATTAAAACCCGATTTTCTATAATTAGCGGACATAAATAAACCTCATTATGTCCGCAGGTTTGTATACTAAATCCGGTTTTAATACTTGCTTTTTTTATTTGCATGGCTATAGTATGTCATTGCCATCTATAGCAAAGCAACCGCTATCGCTCGCAGCAATTACATGACTCTTGAGGTCAGCAATCGGCTGTAAATATAATATCAATTCCGGCAGTCAGACCGGAATGATATCAAATCCGCGCTCCGAAGTCGGGCGTAAAGTCGAATCAAGCGGCCAACAAATAATTCGCGCAATTTTCATTTTTTTGACCCCTCCTTCTACAGTCCACAGTCAATCGATTTTAGATTTTAGATTTTAGATTTTAGATTAAAGAATTGAAGCATTGACCCCACGGATAAATTTGGGGGGCAAGTTTCATCGGATACAGGTTTTTTATTTCTGGGTCCTGAGTCTGCTTTCGGAATGAATCCGGGGGCTTGTATCCTGGATGCTTTCGGTCAACAGTCAACAGTCAACAGTCAACAGTCAACAATGATTTCGGTGCAACCGGAATGGATATAATACCAGTTTAAAAAAGTCTTGCTCGAATCATCAATTTTATACTAATTATTAAAAGTCGCAGAACCCTGGGCTGGACTTAAGGCTTGCCGTTTCCCTAAAGAAGCTCGCCTAGAATCTATATATAGCGGTTCTCAAGCGTGGTGAGGTATGGGGGCGAGTCCTATGCCCACACCAGGCCTATGCCCTATGCCCGCGAGAGCACCTCATGTTACTGAGAAAGGCTATATATCCCTATTTTTCATAAATTTTATAAAAAATGTTTGCAGTCAGGACTGGAGTTTTTCAGGGTTAATTTTTCGCGGGAATTCTATCCGAAATGTCGAACCTTTTTTGGGTTGACTTTCGACCGTAATTGTGCCGTTCATCATTTTGACTAAAGAGGCACTAATCGCTAGTCCTAAACCGGTGCCTGGATATTGGCGGGTTATGCTTTGGTCGGCTTGATGGAATTTGTCGAAAATGTGGTGCAGTTCGGTTGCACAGATGCCGATTCCTGTATCCTGAACGGTGATAATTAGCCGATCGCCATTTAATTCCCGCGCCTCAATGGAAATGCTGCCCCGATGCGTGAATTTAACCGCGTTGGAAATGAGATTGACCAAAACTTGCCGCAGGCGCAACTTGTCATTAACTATAAGCTGATTCTGCAAGCAAACGCTGACAAACATTGCCACATTCTTGTCAGTGGCTTGATTTCCGAATTCCAGGGCGACATCCATTACTAAATTCGCTAAATCAAATTCTTCAGTTTCTAATTCTGTGCGGCCGTTCTCGATTTTGGAGAGGTCGAGGATATCCTTAATCAGCACTAGCAGGTTTTTGCCGTTACGTAAAATGCGCCCCACCATCTCTGTTTGCTGGCCGGTCAGCAGTTGTTTGTGCTGGCGCAGCAGCAATTGGGAAAAGCCGATAATCCCATTCATGGGAGTTAGCAATTCGTGGGACATGGTGTCCAAAAATTGCGATTTTAACTTTGCTGCTTCTAGCAGTTGCAATTTTTGCTGTTGAAGGCGCCGGCCCTGATTTTCCAGTTCTTCCTGCTGGCGAATTAGCAGCTCGTTTTGCAACTCTAAAAGCTGTTCCTGCTTTTTTAATTTTTCGATCGCCCGCGCCCTGTTAATCGCGATCGCAGCTTGTTTCCCTATCACCGCCAGCAGTTGCTGAGTTTCCGCGTCAATAGCAGTGCTGTCTTTCCGGTTGCCGATCGCCAACACGCCCAAACGCCCGCTTTCCCCCGACTCGATCGCCGCTGCACAGGCCGCCGCCGGCAGCGGGTCGCCGGACTCCGACCGCCACAGTACAGACTCTCCCGTCGCAAAGGCTTTCCACAGCAGCTTGTTTTGCACGTGCGGGGTTTTGCCCGCAGCAAAGTTTTGCGCGCCCCCGATAGCGGTGAGTTTCAGGCCGCTGCTATCGCTCTCCGGGATCGCAACCAGGCAAAATTCAGCTCCTGCGATCGCCTCCACAGTCGCGTCCGCGATCGCTTGCAACACCTCGCACAAGTTATCCGCGCGCTGGCTCAACACATTTATAAATCGCTCGATCGCCTCCAAATCCTGCCCAGCGTGCATTACCGTCCGGGCTTCGCACAAATTTTCTGCTCTCAAGTTAGCTTCCGAGCAGGCTTGATGGCGCCAAAATTCTGGTTCTGCTTGGGGCGAGGTTTGAGTTTGTTTGATCGTGTCCATATCTATGTAGGTTCCCACCCACTCCAAAACTTCGTGACTGTCGGGGTTAGCGGGCGCTCCTCCGGCCAGGTGCCAGCGGTAAGTGCCCTCTCGCGTCTGCAGACGAAATAGAATTTCGTAACTTTCCGGCGGAAACTCACAAGTGCGCCATGGCCTTGGGCCCCACAAGCTATGCGCCAAAAGACGAGCGCGGTCTTCTGGGTGGACCGGCGCCAGATAGCCGAAACCCAAAGCTGCTGTTGCTGCTACCCCCGTGTACTCCTCCCAGCGCTTACATAAATAAGTCGCCCAGCCGTCGGCATTTGCTTTCCAAACTATGTCAGAAATTGCGTCCAACAGGCGATCGTCCTGAGTTTCGCGGTCGCCAACTTGCTGTAGGGGGGATGTTATTTCACATACTTTGTGTAATATTTCCGCGCCGGAAAACTCCCAGCGAAAAGAGTTATTGCCCTGATAGTGACTCATAACAAGTTTTATCAATAAGCATCGAACTTGAGCCCTAACAACGGCTAAAGACTCATGCTGCTAGCTTTATTGATTTTGACTGCCCAAGTGCATCAAAATTTTTTATACTTTAAATCTATCTGGGTAGTGGTATCTTTACCTCTATCAAGGGGCGGACAATGGGATAATTCAGTTAAACTGTTAAAACATTGACAGCTTACCTGTCCCGAGCAGGGCTCGTGCAGGCGATGCCGCAAAATAACTTGAAAATTAACTTGCACTCTTGGCGGCTGCATGAGTATGCTTAAAAATGATGTGCGGCCTGTCAAACCCTAAATCAGGACACCTTCTCAAATTTACTCAGTTAGGCTGAGTCAATTGACGATATTTTTAAAGTTTACTGGACTATTGGAAAAAAGATGAGTAAAATTCGCGTTGCTTTGATAGAAGACCACGACCTGACAAGAGTCGGCATCCGCACAGCTTTACAACAGCGTGACACCATAGAAGTTGTCGGCGATGCCGCTAACGCTACAGAGGGATTGAAACTGCTTCAGTCTTCAAAACCTGACGTGGCAATTGTAGACATTGGCTTGCCGGATTTTGACGGCATTGAACTGACACAAAAGTTCAAAAAATCGGTGGTACCGGAGTCCGATCCGGATACGAAAATTTTGATTTTGACTTTTCAGGACAATGAAGAAGAAGTTCTGGCAGCTTTTGCCGCCGGAGCTGACTCTTACTGCATGAAAGATATCAGCTTCGATCAGTTGTTGGATGTCGTAAAAGTAACTCACGAAGGTAACTCTTGGATCGATCCCGCGATCGCCCGCATCGTCCTCAAACAAGCTCGCACTAAAGAGTCGGCACCGGAAGAACCGAAGGCTGAGGGCAAAAGAGTCACAATTAAGGCTGCCGAACCCGAGTTCAGTCACATCATTGAGACTTACCCTTTAACCGAGCGGGAATTAGAGGTTTTGGAACTGATCGTGCAGGGTTACAGCAATGCTGCAATCGCCGAAAAGCTCTACATTACTGTCGGTACAGTCAAGACTCACGTCCGCAATATTCTCAACAAGCTGTGCGCTGATGACCGCACTCAAGCGGCCGTTCTCGCCCTGCGTTCTGGCTTGGTTGGATGAAGCCTTATCATCGGGCAAAATCAAGTTAAAATTAGGGTGCGCGCTGCGCACCTTACCGCCGCTCGTGTAGGGTGTGCAGAGATCGCCGGCTGACTAATTGTTGCTGCTCATCTACGGTACGCGGGGATCGCCCGCAGGCGAATTGTTTTATGTAAAAAAAGGCTATAGTTTAAGCTTGCATCTATCGCAGTGCAGATATTATAAATAATCTTTTTAGAAGTAGATCGACCTTAAGATAGATGCCAAATAGTTGTCATGTTACGAATAGTTATGGTTGAGCAATAACAAGTTAGATAAATTCCGATCGCACTGCCGATAGGGCGCCATTTCACTTCATAAAATGCAGCGGCCCGGGCCAGATACTCATTCTTTTAGGAATAGTTAAGCGTTAAAGAAATTATATCCGCAGAGTGATGCCTGAGTTCGCTTAAATTTGCGAGATTAGAAGTATCAACTGCTACTGGAATATCCTAGAAAGAGGTATTATGGCCGCTCCAATTGAATTCAAGTTATTTGCTCCCTACAACAAAGGAGCTGCCTTGATTGGCTCTTTTTCTAATTGGGAAGAAATCCCGATGGAAAAAGACCAAGAAGGTTATTTTCGCACGCGAGTTGAGTTGGAGGATGGCGTTTATCAATACAAATTCCGCGTTCAGTCGAAAAGCTGGTTTGTAGAAGCCGATCAGTGGATAGATATAGTCGATCCCTACGCGACTGACATCGACAATCCCACTCAAAACGGCATTGTTCGGATCAAAGACGGCGATCGCATTATCGATACCTACGTGTGGCAGCACGACGACAAACCGCTGCCTGCCGATCGAGAATTAGTGATTTATGAAATGCACGTTGCCGACTTTTCCGGTGGCGAAGCAGACCCGCTGGCCCGCGGCCAGTACAAGCACGTCGTCGAAAAACTCGATTACCTAGTCGAACTCGGCATCAACGCGATCGAACTCATGCCCGTCAAAGAATACCCAGGCGACTACAGTTGGGGCTACAACCCCCGCTACTTCTTCGCTGCCGAGTCCAGCTACGGAACCTCAGAAGAACTCAAAAACCTGATAGACGAGTGTCACGGGCGCGGCATTCGCGTCATCATGGACGGGATTTACAACCACTCGGAATCATCCAGCCCCCTCACTCAAATCGATCACGATTATTGGTATCACCACGAACCCCGCGATCCAGACAACAATTGGGGTCCGGAATTTAACTACGAATTCTACGACGAAAAGTTAGAAACTTTCCCCGCACGCAAATTTGCTGGCGATACCGTCCGCTTCTGGATTCAAGAATATCATCTCGACGGCATTCGTTTCGACGCGGCGCGACAAATTGCCAACTACGATTTCCTGCACTGGATCGTTCAAGAAGCCAAAAATGCCGCTGGCCCCAAACCGTTTTACACCGTTGCCGAATTCATTCCCGACGATCCCAGCATCACGAATCTAGACGGGCCGATGGACGGCTGCTGGCACGACAGTTTCTATCACTGCATAATTCCACAACTGTGCGGCGACTTTTTTGATTTAGAACAACTCAAAGATGTGATTGACTGCAAGCGGCAAGGTTACTTGGGCGCTACGAATGTAGTGAATTATCTCACCAATCACGACCACGATCGCCTTTTTGCCGAATTGGGATCGTGCGGGATTTTGGATGAAGCAGCATTCAAGCGAGCGAAGTTGGGAACGGTGGTGTTAATGACAGCAGTTGGCGTGCCGCTGATTTGGATGGGCGAAGAATTTGGCGAATACAAACCCAAAACAATTGAGCAAGCTAAAATTGACTGGACGCTGCTAGGAAATGATATGAATAAAGGTTTGTGGGAATACTACAAAGGCTTGATTCACCTGCGCAAAAATAACCAAGCACTTTACACAGAAAACATCGAGTTTTTCCACGAAGACCCCGACTCGAAAGTTTTTGCTTACACTCGCTGGAACGATGAAGGTTCGAGAGTTGTAGTAGTGGTGAATTGGTCGGAAAATTATCTAGCTGGTTACAGCGTTCCCAACTTCCCGGAAAACGGAACTTGGCACGAATGGACGGGGAATTATGATATTGAATCTGGCGATAACAATATTATGATTGACTTGCCGGAATACGAAGCAAAAGTGTTTGTTTGGCAGTAAGCTGTCATATCGATTCCGGTTACACCGGAATGATGGGGAGTCGGGAGTCGGGAGTCGGGAGTCGGGGAATGTGGAATTATTGACCTTGACTTTATCATTCCGGCGCAGCCGGAGTTGATATCAGACCTCGAAAGCACTGATTCGCCATTCAAAAATATGAGGACTTCAGTCCTCACTACCAACCCAAAAAACAATGTTTGTAGTAAGGACTTTAGTTTTTTCTTAATTCGCCTAAACTCCGAGAACGGATGTCCTCATATCGATTCCGGTGCAACCGGAATCATTGTTGACTGTTAACTGTTGACTGTTAACTGTTGACTGTTAACTGTTGACTGTTGACTGTTGACTGTTGACTAATGACTAATGACTAATGACTGTTGACTAATGACTAATGACTAATGACTAATGACTAATGACTAATGACTAATGACTAATGACTAATGACTAA